>CACYDL010000052.1 GCA_902773195.1 uncultured Lachnospiraceae bacterium | reverse complement strand
ATCGCCTGTTACCGTGGCGAAAACGGCCGCGTTGTGGTATGATGATTCCGTACTACAATTCGCAGGCCGCGCGTGAAGGGCGGATGGACAGAGATGAAAGAGAGGTCTCACGATGGATTTTAAGAAGACATTAGACGATCTTAAAAACGGAGTCAACAACGTTCTCGAGATGACCGACATCGACGACAAGATCAAGGCCGGGGCCGAGGAGCTGAAGGCGAAGATCGAAAACGCCGGAATTGATGAGAAGATCAAGGCGGGCGCGGAAGAGCTGAAGGAGAAAATCGACAGCGCGCAGCTGGATGAGAAGATCAGGTCCGGGGCGGAGGACCTCAAGGGCAAGATCGAGAGCTCCGGGATTGAGGACAAGATCCGGGAAGGCGCGGCCGGCCTGAAGAGCAGACTCGACGAGGCTCTGGAGAAGACCGACATCGACGACAAGATTCTCGAGGGGATCAATTCTCTGAAGGACAAACTTACCGGATCGAAGTGAACCCGGTCTTTCTTCGGGGGAGCGCTTCCGGAACCGCCGCCGGTTTTCTGCCGCTGCCGGTCCGCAAGACGGCCGCCGCGGATCCGTCAGACAGTCCGCGCAGGATGTGAAATTAACCGCTTGACAATCAAAGGGCGATGTCATAAAATAGCATCTGTGTGTTCCGCCCATGCCTCAAAACCGTGTCTCTATGGCTAAAGACGGAGCCGAGACAAGAAGCGAAGAGATCTGTTACGGAGGATATTGATTTGGCTAACATCAAATCTGCGAAGAAGAGAATTCTTACGAGCGCTAAGAGGGCGGCGAGAAACAAGGCGGCTAAGTCTGAGGTCAAGACTTATGTGAAGAAGGTCGACGCGGCGATCGCGGGCGGAGACAAGTCCGCGGCGAAGGCTGCGCTGTCGGATCTTCAGGGCGTTATGGGAAGAGCCACCGCGAAGGGTATCTACAAGAAGAATACCAACGCGAGGAAGATCGCCCGTATGTCCAAGGCCGTTGACGGCATGGAATAATTGAAAAGATGAAGTGTTGGAAGACGGCCGCGCGAGCGGCCGTCTTTGTGTGCGAAAAAACGGGCGGAGGACCGGCGTCTCAGGCCGGGCCGTCCGCCCGTTTTCTGTGAGGATGAAGGGGTCGCCCCGCGTCCCGGACTTCCGCGCATGGCCGGGCCGACCGGCCGTGCGGCATCCCGCGTCCCGTCACAGCGTCTGTTCCGCGGGCTTCCCGCGGGCGCTCAGCTTGAGGATCAGAAGCTCCACGCACAGATTGTCCTCGATCCTTCCGTTCTTGACGTCTTCCTCGAGGACGGCGCAGAGCTCCGACGCCGCCTTCAGCTGTTCCGCGGTGTAGCGCTTCGCGAGGGGGAGGGACTTTCTGACGGCGAAGGGCTGCATGCCGGCCGCCGCCGCGATTCTGGCCTGGCCGAGGCCTTCGGAATCCAGCTCCCTGACCAGCAGGAGCCGGCGGTACTGCATCGCGATCAGGTACAGGATCCGCATCGGCGGCTCCCGGAGCGACAGGAGGTCCGAGTAGAGCTTCATGGCGTCGCGCTGACGGTGCTCCGTGACAGCGGTGATCATGTCGAAGATCCGGTTCTCGGTGCGGTCCGTCGTGACGGCGTCGATGGCCTCCCGGCTCACCTCCCCCGCGCCGAGGCAGTAGTGGATCAGCTTGTCCGCCTCGAGCCCGATGTGGGTCATATCCGGGCCGGTGCGCTCCAGAAAATACGCCATGTCCGACTTCCGGATCCGGAGATCCCCGGCGGACAGCAGTTGAAGGACCCATTTCTCGAGGACGGCCTCCGGCTGCTCGGTAAATTCCGCGCAGAGACCGTATTTCTGGACAGCCTTGTAGAGCCGGCCTCTCTTGTCGGGCTTATCCTCGGTGAAGACGATGGTGAGATAGTCCGGAAGGGACTTTATATAATCGGGGAGCAGCTCGGTCTGGCGCTCAAAGAAGCCCGTGTGGTCCAGCCGGATCACTCTCCGGTCGGAGAAGAAGGGAAGCGTCTCCGCCTGGTCGATGACGGCGCCCTCGGAGACGGAGGCCCCCGACCAGACGTTCAGATTCATCGAGTTTCCGTCGGGAATCAGGGCGCTGACCAGACGGTCCCTCCAGAGAAATTTGAGATAGTCCTCGGGACCGTAGAGCAGATAGACTCTGCGGAAGCTGCCGGTTTTTATGTCGTTTATCAGTTCTTTCATGGCGATGCCGCGGTGGCCGGTTCCGGGAGTTCCGGAAATGCGTTTTCGGTGATATATCCCAATATAGCGGAGGACGGCTTATTCGGTCAAGGTCTGGCAGATACCCGGAAAATATGATATGATTATCATTCAATACGCTGACTGCGTCTATCAGGAAAGGGACATCCATGGATCAGAGCAAAATCCGAAATTTCTGCATCATCGCCCACATTGATCACGGCAAGAGCACCCTCGCCGACCGTATCATCGAACAGACGGGGCTTCTCACCGAGCGGGAGATGCAGGATCAGGTCCTTGACAATATGGAGCTTGAGCGCGAGCGCGGCATCACGATCAAGGCTCAGACCGTGCGGACGATCTACCGCGCGGACGACGGAGAGGAGTACGTCTTCAATCTGATCGATACGCCGGGCCACGTGGATTTCAACTATGAGGTTTCCCGCAGCCTGGCCGCCTGCGACGGCGCGGTTCTCGTCGTCGATTCCACCCAGGGCGTCGAGGCCCAGACGCTGGGAAACGTCTATCTCGCCCTCGACCACAACCTGGAGATTCTTCCCGTGATCAACAAGATCGATCTTCCGAGCGCCCAGCCGGACGAGGTGGCCGCGGAGATCGAGGACGTGATCGGGCTTGAGGCGGAGAACTGCCCCAGAATTTCGGCCAAGACGGGCCTCAACGTGCACGAGGTCCTGGAGTCCATCGTCCGGGAACTGCCGCCGCCCTCCGGGGATGAAGAGAAGCCCCTCAAGGCGCTCATTTTCGACTCCCTGTACGACAGCTACCGCGGCGTCATCGTGTTCATGAGGCTCTTCGACGGAAGAGTGTCCAGGGGAACGAAGATCCGGATGATGGCGACCGGCGCCGAGTTTGAGGTGACGGAGGTCGGCATCTTCGGCGCGGGAAAATTCATTCCCGCGGACGAGCTCACCGCGGGAATGGTGGGCTATCTGGAGGCGAGCATCAAGGACCTGAAGATGACGCGGGTGGGCGACACCGTGACGGAAGCCGCGAGGCCGTGCGGCGAAGCGCTGCCCGGCTACAAGGAGCCGCTTCCCATGGTTTACTGCGGCATCTATCCCGCGGAGACGCCCCGGTATCCGGATCTGAGGGACGCGCTGGAGAAGCTCCAGCTCAACGACGCCTCGCTCCGCTATGAGCCGGAGACGTCCACCGCCCTGGGCTTCGGTTTCCGCTGCGGATTTCTCGGACTTCTGCATCTCGACGTCGTGACCCAGCGCCTGGAGCGCGAGTTCGACCTCGACCTGATCACGACGGCGCCGAGCGTCATCTACAAGATCCACAAGACCGACGGGGAGGTTATCGATCTGACCAATCCGACCAATATGCCGGACGCCTCGGAGATCGACTACATGGAGGAGCCGGTGGTCGAGGCGGAGATCATGCTGACGAAGGAGTACATCGGCCCTATCATGACGCTCTGCCAGGAGAGGCGCGGCGTCTATGAGGGGACGGAATACATCGAGGCCACGAGGGCCGTGCTCCGGTACAGGATGCCCCTCAACGAGATTATCTACGATTTCTTCGACGCGCTGAAGAGCAGGTCGAGGGGCTACGCCTCCTTTGACTACGAATTCGCGGGTTACGAGAGAAGCGAGCTGACGAGACTGGATATTCTGGTGAACCACGAGCCGGTGGACGCCCTGTCGTTCATCGTCTACGCGCCGAACGCCTACAAGCGCGGGTCGCAGATGTGCGAGAAGCTGAAGAAGGAGATTCCGAGACAGCTTTTCGACATCCCGATCCAGGCCGCGGTGGGATCAAAGATCATTGCCCGCGAGACGGTGCGCCAGGTGCGCAAGGACGTGCTCGCCAAGTGCTACGGCGGCGACATTTCCCGCAAAAGAAAGCTGCTGGAGAAGCAGAAGGAAGGCAAGAAGAAGATGCGCGAGATCGGCAGCGTCCAGGTGCCGAAGGAAGCGTTCCTCAACGTGCTCAAGCTGGACGAGGGGGACTGAGAGCTCGATGGACGTCGGACTGTACCTTCATTTTCCTTTTTGCTGGAAGAAATGCAGTTACTGTGATTTTCTTTCCTTCCCGGCGGACGAGGACACGAAGAAGCTCTATGCCTCCGCCATGATCCGCGAAATCCGCGGATACGCCCATACCCTGGAGGGCAGAACGGTCGACTCCGTCTTTCTGGGAGGAGGAACCCCCTCGCTGATGCCCGCCGGCGCGCTGAGGGATATTTTCAGAGCCCTCTGCGACTGCTTCGACATCGCCGCCGACGCCGAGATCACCATGGAGATGAATCCGGGGACCGTGAACGAGATGATTGCCTCCTTTGCGTATAATTATGTCAACCGGGTCAGCCTGGGGGTGCAGTCGTCGGATGACCGGGAGCTTAAGGCTCTGGGCCGGATTCACGGAAGGGCGGACGCCGAGAAAAGCTTCCGCATGCTCCGGGATCACGGAATACGGAACATCAGCCTCGACCTGATGACCGGCATTCCGCTCCAGACTGCGGACAGCCTGGAGCAGACGCTGAGATTTGCCCTGGAACTTGAGCCGGAGCACATCAGCGCCTACAGCCTGATCGTGGAGGAGGGCACGGAATTTCACCGGATGAGGGAGGAAGGCTCCCTGATCCTGCCGGACGAGGAGACCGAGCGGGACTTCTACCGCATGACGCGGGAGAGACTGGAGGCCGCCGGCTATCTTCAATATGAAATATCAAACTTCGCGAAAAGAGGCTTTGAGTGCCGCCACAACCTCCGGTACTGGAGGAGAGGGGACTACGTCGGCTTCGGGATCGGCGCCGCCTCGCTTTTCCGGCATACCAGATGGAGAAACACGCGGAACCTGAAGCGCTATCTCCGGGACAGCGCGGATCCGGGCAGGATCGTGCGGGAGATGGAGCAGCTGAGCCTGAGGGAGGAGGTGGAGGAATTCATGTTCCTCGGCCTCAGGACCAGGGAGGGCGTGTCCGCCGGCCGGTTCCGGGAGACCTTCCTGCTGGAGATGGAGGACATCTACGGCGAAAAGATCGCGGACTTCAGGCGGCAGGGATTGTTAGAAGATACGGGAGAAGACGGGATCCGGCTGACGCCGGCGGGAATCGACGTCAGCAATATTGTGATGTCCGGGTTTCTGCTGGATTAAGGGACGCGGACGGTCACAGGCGCCGCGCGGCAGGCGGGCGGAACGCGCCGGCGCGCCGCCCCGGTGCGGATCCGGAGAGGAGAATTCATGAGACGGGCTGTTATCACAGGGGCGACGGGCGTCGTCGGCAGCGCCCTCGTGCGCGAACTGATTCTGCGCGGGACGGAGGTCCTGGCGCTGCTTCGGGAAGGGTCGCCGAACAACCGGCGGCTCCGCGCGGCCGTGAGCGATCTGCCCGGCAGCGAAGAGCTCCTGAAGTTCCGGGAGTGTTCCCTGGATTCCCTCGCCTCCTTCGAGGATGACGCGTCCGGGAGGTGGGACGTATTCTACCATCTCGGATGGACCGGGACGAAGGGAAGAGAGCGTTTTGACGTCCGGCTTCACGGGAAAAACGTCGGCTACGCCCTTGACGCCGTGGATCTGGCCGCGAGGCTCGGCTGCAGGCTCTTCGTCGGAGCGGGCTCCCAGGCGGAATACGGGAGAACGGACCGGATCCTCACGCCGGAGACGCCGGCGTGCCCTGAGAACGCCTACGGCGCCGGGAAGCTGGCCGCCGGCTGCGCCACGAGAATTTACGCCCACGAGAAGGGGCTTGCGCATATCTGGACCAGGATTCTGTCGGTCTACGGGCCGAACGACGGGGAGAAGACCCTGATCACCTACATGGTGAACCGCCTCCTGGCCGGGGAGAGACCCTCCACCACGCGGGGAGAGCAGATCTGGGACTACCTGTACAGCGCCGACGCCGCCCGCGCCCTCGCGGACATCGGAGACGCGGGAAAGGACGGCCGCATCTACATGATCGCCTCCGGCGTGTCCCGTCCCCTGAGGAGCTACATCGAGGAGCTCCGGGACGTGGTGCGCCCGGGAGCCGAGATCGGGTTCGGAGAGATGCCCTACGGAAGCGGGCAGGTGATGCACCTGGAGGCTGACATCAGCGGGACGGTGGAGGACACGGGCTGGAGGCCGGAGGTGTCCTTCGCGGAGGGCATCCGCCGCATGGCGGAGGAGGCCGCGGCCCGGAGATGAAAGCAGATGAGATCTCCTGATACGGCCCGGCAGCAGCTGAGATGAAATGACAGTGGATTTTTCTGACGGAACATAGTTCAATGGATAACAGGAAATACATACGAATCAGAGGAGCCAACGAGAACAACCTGAAGGGGCTCAGCGTCGACATTCCGAGGAACGAGATGGTCGTCTTCACCGGCCTTTCCGGATCCGGCAAGAGCTCCCTTGCCTTCGACACGATCTACGCGGAGGGACAGAGACGGTACATGGAGTCTCTTTCCTCCTATGCGAGACAGTTCCTGGGGCAGATGGAAAAACCGGACGTGGAGAGCATCGAGGGCCTTCCCCCCGCCATCTCCATCGACCAGAAGACGACGAACCGCAACCCCAGATCCACGGTGGGAACCGTGACGGAGATCTACGACTACTTCCGTCTTCTCTACGCCAGGATCGGGATCCCCCACTGTCCCAACTGCGGGAGGGAGATCCGCCGGCAGAGCGTCGACCAGATGGTCGACCAGATCATGGCCCTTCCCGAGAAGAGCCGGATTCAGCTTCTGGCCCCGGTGGTGAGGGGGCGCAAGGGCAGACACGAGAAGATCTTTGACCAGGCGCGGAAAAGCGGCTACGTCAGGGTCAGCGTCGACGGCAGCCTCTATGACCTCTCCGAGACGATTGAGCTCGACAAAAACCAGAAGCATAACATCGAGATCGTCGTGGACCGTCTCGTCGTGAAGCCCGGGATTGAGAAAAGGCTCGCCGACTCGATCGAGACCGTTCTCGGCCTGACGGGCGGGCTTCTGACCGTCGACACGATGGACGGGGAGGCCCTGAATCTTTCGTCGAATTTCGCCTGCCCGGACTGCGGGATCAGCGTCGAGGAGATCGAGCCCAGGAGCTTCTCCTTCAACAATCCCTTCGGCGCCTGCCCGGAGTGCACGGGACTGGGCTACAAGATGGAATTCGATATCGACCTCATTATCCCGGACAAATCGCGCTCCTTCTCGGAGGGATGCGTTCAGGTGCCCGGATGGCAGAGCGCGACGGATGACTCGAGCTTCACCCACGCGATCCTGAAGGCCCTGGCGGAGGAGTACGGGTTCAGCCTTGACACCCCCTTCGGCAAGCTGCCGAAGGACATCCGGAAGATGCTGGTGTACGGCACCGAGGGCCGCGAGGTCAAGGTGCACTACCGGGGGCAGCGGGGCGTCGGCGTCTACGACGTCGCCTTCGAGGGGCTGATCCGGAACGTCGAGCGCCGCTACCGGGAGACCTCCTCCGAGTGGAGCAAGGCCGAGTACGAGAAATTTATGAGAATTACCCCGTGCTCCGTGTGCGGCGGGGAGAGGCTGAAGCCTTCCTCGAGAGCCGTGACCGTCGGGGGAAAGAACATCATACAGATGTCGGACATGTCCGTGACGAAGCTCCTCGCCTATATGGACCGGATGAAACTCACGAAGCAGCAGCTGGCGATCGGGGACCAGATCCTCAGGGAGATCCGCGCGCGGGTGAGTTTCCTGCGGGACGTGGGCCTGGACTACCTGACCCTCTCGAGGGCGACGGGGACGCTGTCGGGCGGCGAGGCCCAGAGAATCCGCCTGGCGACCCAGATCGGCTCCGGGCTGGTGGGCGTGGCCTATATTCTGGACGAGCCCAGCATAGGACTCCACCAGAGGGACAACGACAAGCTGCTCGCGACGCTGCGGAATCTCCGGGATCTCGGTAATTCCCTGATCATCGTAGAGCACGACGAGGACACGATCCGCGCCGCGGATTACGTCGTCGACATCGGGCCGGGGGCCGGGGAACACGGGGGAAGGCTGGTCTGCGCCGGCACGGCCGAGGATTTGATGAACTGCCCCGAGTCCGTGACGGGCCAGTACCTGAGCGGAAAGCTCCGCATCCCCGTGCCCGCGGAGAGACGCGCGCCGAAGGGCTGGCTCAAGATCCGGGGCGCCGCGGTCAACAATCTCCGGAACATCGACGTCGATATCCCCACAGGCGTCTTCACCTGCGTCACGGGCGTTTCGGGCTCCGGCAAGAGTTCCCTCGTCAACGAGGTGCTGTACAAGAGGCTCGCCCGGGATCTCAACCGCGCGATGGAGATTCCCGGAAAGCACAGGGAGATCTACGGGATCCGCAAGCTGGACAAGGTGATCAACATCGACCAGTCCCCCATCGGCCGGACGCCCAGATCCAATCCCGCCACGTACACCGGCGTTTTCGATATGATCCGGGATCTCTTCGCCTCGACGACGGACGCGAAGATGCACGGCTACAAGAAGGGGCGGTTCTCCTTCAACGTCAAGGGCGGCCGCTGCGAGGCCTGCCAGGGCGACGGAATCATCAAGATCGAGATGCATTTCCTGCCCGACGTCTTCGTCCCCTGCGAGGTCTGCCGGGGGAAGAGATACAACCGGGAGACCCTGGACGTGAAGTACCGGGACCGGAACATCTACGACGTGCTCGAGATGACGGTGGAGGAGGCCCTGACGTTCTTCGAGAAGGTGCCGAGAATCCGGAACAAGATTCAGACTCTGTACGACGTCGGGCTCGGCTACGTCCGCCTGGGACAGCCGTCGACCCAGCTGTCGGGCGGCGAGGCCCAGAGGATCAAGCTCGCGGCGGAGCTGTCGAGAAAATCGACGGGAAACACGGTCTACATCCTGGACGAACCCACGACGGGACTGCATTTCGCCGACGTCCACAAGCTGATCACGATTCTTCAGAGACTGGCGGAGCAGGGCAATACGGTGATCGTGATCGAGCACAACCTCGACGTGATCAAGACGGCGGATTATATTATAGACCTGGGACCGGAGGGCGGAGACCGCGGCGGGACCGTGGTTGCCTTCGGAACGCCCGAGGAGGTCGCGAAGGTGCCGGAGAGCTTCACGGGATACTATATCGCGAAGATGCTGGCGGACGGCGGAGCGCCGGACGAGGCGCCCTGAAAAAGGCCGGGAACGAAAGAGAACAGAGCGTACTTTGAGGCATTTCCATCAAGAAAGTATAGAGAGAAAGAGACATGACCTACACGGATATCGGAATTGATATGGGCACGTCGGATATCGTCGTCTGGTACAAGGGCAAGGGGATCATCATCCACGAGCCGACGATGGTCGCCTACGACAAGGAAGACGACAAGATGATCGCCTACGGTGAGGAGGCCAGGCAGCTCGTCACCAGGACGCAGGGAAATATCGTGGCCGTGCGCCCGTTCAAGGCGGGCGCCATCTCGGACTATTCCGTGACGGAGCGCCTGCTGAGGCACTACATCCAGCTCGCCATGGGGCGCCATATGTTCCGCAAGCCCTACATCAGCCTGTGCATTCCCAGCGGCGTGACCGAGGTGGAGCGCAGAGCGGTGGAGGAAGCCGCCTATCAGGCCGGCGCCAGGGACGTGACGATCGTCGAGGAGACGGTGGCCGCCGCCATCGGAGCGGGCATCGACATCACGAAGCCCGTCGGCAACCTGATCGTCGACATCGGCGGCGGAACCACGGATATCGCGGTGATCTCCCTCGGCGCGCCCGTGATCTATGACTCCCTCAAGATCGGCGGGGGCGTGTTCAACGAGATGATCACGCGGGCCGTCAGAAGGAACCACAATATTTTCATCGACAACGATCAGGTGGAGGACATCAAGATCCGGATCGGCACGGCCTTTAAGCGCCCGAAGCCGGATACCATGCAGGTCAGCGGAAGAAACGTCATGACCGGTCTGCCGAAGACCGTCTCCGTCACCTCGGAGGAGATCCGGGAGGCCCTTCAGGACGCCACGGGAAGGATCGCGGACGCAGTCCACGGCGTGCTGGAGAAGACGCCCCCGGAGCTGGCGGCGGACATCACGGTCAGGGGGATCGTCCTCACCGGAGGAGGCGCGCTGCTGGACGGTCTGACGGAGCTGCTGGAGGAGAGAACCGGCATCAACGTCATGGTCGCCGAGAATCCCTCCGAGTGTGTCGCCAACGGAACAGGGCGGTACCTGGAGCTGATGGACCAGATGGGAAGGATGCCTTACTGAAGCCATGATGGATTATGAAGCGGAGGTGGCGGGCGTCGTCCAGCACATCGTGTTCCGAAACGAGGAGAACGGCTACACGGTCTTTGAACTGCTCGCCGGGGGAGAGGAGCTGACCTGCGTGGGAAACTTCAGCTCCCTGACGGAGGGCATGCCGGTCGCCCT
>CACYDL010000051.1 GCA_902773195.1 uncultured Lachnospiraceae bacterium | reverse complement strand
CCATTTATAGGTTATGATAGGTTCAGCCGCCTATACGCGGCTTTCGGCGTAAGAACCGTCAGAAGCACACGGAGTTCGGAGGACGATATGCCCCTTCTGGAAATGAGAAACATCAGCAAGGCGTTTAACGGCGTCTACGCAAACGAGGACGTCAGCCTCAGCGTCGACAAGGGTGAAATCCACGCGCTGCTCGGAGAGAACGGCGCGGGCAAGACCACCCTGATGAACATCCTGTTCGGACTGTACGCGGCGGACAGCGGCGAGATTCTCCTGAGAGGGAAGCGCGTGCATTTCCGGTCGCCGAAGGAGGCGATCGCGTCGGGCATCGGCATGGTGCAGCAGCATTTTTCGCTCGTGAACCGCATGACCGTCCTCGACAATGTGATTCTCAATCTCGACGGCAACTCCTTTGTGCTGAACCGCGCGGCGTCGAAGGCGCGCCTCCTTGAGCTTGCCGGCCGGTACGGCCTTAAGGTGGACCCGGACGCGCTGGTCTCCGACCTGACGGTCGGCGAGCGGCAGAGGGTGGAGATCATCAAGGCGCTCTACCGGAACGCGGAGTTGCTGATTCTCGACGAGCCCACGGGCGTGCTCACGCCGCAGGAAACGACGCATTTCTTCGAGGTTCTCCGGAACCTGAAAAACGAGGGCTACGGGATCATCATCATTACGCACCGGATGAGTGAGATTCTCGCCATCAGCGACCGGGTCACGATCCTCCGCGACGGGAAGAAGGCGGCGGATCTCGTGACCTCCGAGACAAACGCGGCAGAGCTCTCGGACTACATGATCGGACGCAGGCTCTCCGAGGAGCGGCTGATCGGGGACGAGCCGGGAACGGAGCCGGTGCTTGAACTCAGGGACGCGTCCGTCCGCCACCGACACGGAAAATCCCTCGCCCCGACGCGCCTTTCCGTCATGAAGGGAGAGATTCTCGGGATTGCCGGCGTCGAAGGCAACGGCCAGAAGGATCTGGCGGAGCTGATCACCGGCATCCGGAAGCTCTCTTCGGGGAGCATTCTGTTCGACGGCGAGGACATTTCGCATCTGTCGGTGCGGGACCGCTACAGGAAGGGCATCTGCTATATCTCGGACGACCGCCTGAATGACAGCCTCGTGACGGATATGAGCATCACGGACAACCTGGTTCTCCGGGATTTCGGGGCAGAGCCGTTTTCAAAAGGCGGCATCATCAGAAGAAGCGAGCTTCTCAGGAACGCTTCCGGGAAGATGGAGAAGTACCAGATCCGCGCCTCGGGAAGAACCGGCCCGGCGACGCCGGTCAGGCTTCTCTCCGGGGGAAACCAGCAGAAGCTGATCATCGCGCGGGAGCTGGCGGACGACGCGAAGCTGATCGTGGCGAGCCAGCCGACGCGGGGACTGGATATCGGCGCCACGGAGTTTGTCCGCACCATGCTCGCGGAGGAGCGAAACGCGGGGAAGAGCGTGATTCTCATCTCGGCGGATCTCGAGGAAATCCTGTCGCTGTCCGACAGGATCGCGGTGCTGTTTGGCGGCAGGATTGTCGGAATCCTCACCCACGGTGAGGCGACGGTTCAGAAACTGGGGCTTCTCATGGGAGGCGTCACGGAGGAAGAGACATGACCGGACAAAAGGCAAAAACGATCCGGATACTGATACAGTTTCTGTGCATCGCGGCGGTCACGGTGCTCCTGGCGACGGTGCTGATCGCCGCGTGCGGGGCGGATCCGCGGGAGGCGTACCGGCTGTTCGCGAAGGGCATCTTCGGATCGGGACAGAGCTTCGCGGAGATTTTTGTGAAGGCGTGCCCGCTGATCCTGACGGGCCTCGGCTGCGCGGTCGCCTATCAGACCGGTTTCTTTACGATCGGAGCGGAGGGGCAGTTTTACGTCGGCGCGCTGTCGGCGACGATAGTGGTCCTGAAATTCCAGGAGCGGCTTCCTGGGCCGGTCGTCATCCTTCTGGCGATGGCTGCCGCGTTTGTGACAGGCGGCGTCTGGGCGTTCATCGCCGCGTTCTTCAAGGCGCGGTTCAACATTTCCGAGATCATCGTGACGATCATGCTCAACTATATCGCGATCAATTTCCTCGGCTATTCGGTCAGGGGCTACCTTCAGGATCCGGAGGGGCATGTGCCGCAGTCGGCGAAGGTCGTAAGCGAGGTCCAGCTGAAAAGCCTGATCCCGGCGACGAGATTCCACGCGGGAATCGTGATCGCCGTGGTCTGCGTCATCGTCACCTGGTTCCTCATGAAGAAAACGACGGTCGGCTTCGCGCTGAAGGCGGTCGGTTACAACAAGCGGGCGAGCGAGTGCGTCGGCATCCCCGTCATGAAAAACATCGTTCTTTCGGCGGTCTTAAGCGGCGGATTCGCGGGTCTCGCGGGAGTGATCGAGATTCTCGCGACGCAGAAGAAGCTTCTCGAGGGCATCTCCGGCGGCTGCGGTTATACGGCGGTGCTGGTCGCGCTGATCGCGTTCAACAATCCGGCCGGCGTGCTCCTCGTCTCCGTTTTCTACGCGGCCATGCAGGTCGGCGCGGGCTCCATGCAGAGAAAGCTCGGCGTCCCGTCGGCGATTGTCGATATCCTGATCGGCGCGGTCGTGATCCTGATTCTCGCGAGAAAGATCTTTGTTCCGAAAAAGCTTAAAAAGAGGGAGGAGCAGACGGGATGATCAGCAGCATTTTCACCATCGGTTTTCTGACGGCCTTTCTGTCCGCGGCGGTCCGTCTCGCGGTTCCCCTGATGTACGGGGGGCTCGGAGAGACCATCGCGGAGAAATCCGGCATCCTGAATATCGGCATGGAGGGCGTCATGCTCTCCGGCGCGTTTTTCTCCTTTGCCGGCGCGTGGTATTTCGGCGGCATACCGGCGGGACTCCTCTGCGGCATTCTCGGGGGGATCGCGGTCAGCGCGGTTCACGGCTTTTTGAGTATCGAGCTGGCCCAGGACCAGTCGGTCAGCGGGCTTTCGCTCAATATGGTGATGCTCGGCGTGACGAGCTTCCTCTATAAGCTGATGTCAGCGGGGCAGTCCCATCAGAGCGTCCCGATGCTTTCGACGATCGAACTGCCGGTCTTGAGCAGAATCCCTCTGATCGGAAGTGCGTTTTTCAACTGCGATGTCCTGACCTATGCGCTTTACGGGTTCGTGCTCCTGACCTGGTTCTTCTACAAAAAGACGAACCTCGGGCTGTCCTTCGCGGCGGTCGGCGAGCACCCGATGGCGGCGGAGTCCGCGGGAATCAGCGTCAGGAAATACCGCTGGGCGGCGCTCATCGTCAACGGCGCGCTCGGAGGAATCGGCGGCGCGTCCCTCGTGCTCTCACAGCTCGGCGTCTTCACGGAGAACATGATCTCCGGAAGAGGCTATATCGCCCTTGCGACCGTGATCCTCGGCCGGTACACGCCGATCGGCATGTTCGGGGCGGCGCTGCTTTTCGGGGCGGCCAACGCGCTGCAGATCCGGCTTCAGACGATGGGAATCGGCGTCTCGCCGTATATTCTCGGAATGCTGCCGTATCTCATCACGCTGGTGGCGATGCTGGGATCGATCGGAAAGAACGTCCGGCCGGAGGCGCTGTCGAAGCCCTACGTGAAGGAGAGCCGGTAGGCAGCGCTTGTATGAAACCGGAGAAACCGGGGCCTGTCAGCCGGGCCGGGGGATCTTACGGAAGGCGTTCGCCGCGGGCGTCCCGATGGGCGGCGTCAGAGAAAAAACACGGTCAAAACACAGAAATGTCACCGAACCCCGCGAGGGGTTCATTTTTTTGTCACAAAGCAGGGGCTATAATGTTCGGCATGTCACAGTTCACAGAAATAAGCCGCAGAGCGGGGCGCGTACGTCCGCTCTGCGGGAAGAAGATCCGGAATAAGGCGCCGGCCGGGCCTGTATTTCCCGGGATCAGGAAAGGAGCCCTCATGAAAAGAAAAGCAGCAGCCATCCTGCTCTCCGGACTGATGGCCGTCAGCCCGACGGCCTGCGTCTTCGCGGAGAGCCTCGCGGAAGAAACGGCGATGACAGAGAGTATGACGGAAGACACGGCGGAGACAGCGGCGGAGACGGCAGCGGAAAGCATCCCGGAAGACACGGCGATGACAGCGGACGAAAGCGCTGCGGAAGATACCACTGAGACAGCGGCGGAAAGCGCCGCCTCCCGCGCCTCGACGCGCACCGCCTGGACGGCGGCGACGACGCCGGAGGAGAAAGAGGCGATCGAGTATGCCCTCAATCTCGCCAACAACGAGGACGTCACCTGGACCTATGACAGCGCCTCGGACGCGTGGGTCATGTCGGTGGTGACCGCGGTTCTCTATCCCGAGATCGAGGAGGAGCAGGGCGTGTCCGTGTGCATGCCCGGCGCCTATGTCCGCGGCATCGACACCGACGGCGACGGCGCGGAGGACGTGACCGCCGGGGAGGCGGACGGCGCCGTGCACGGCCTGCCGGTCATCGACGAGGAGGCGGAAATCACCAGTACCAGCGGACAGGTCTATACCGCCCTCACCGCGCCCTGCATCGTGACGACGGGGGCCGCAGGCTACAGCGAGCAGACCAGCCGGACCGCCTCCGCGGAATACGCTGCGGAGGGCTATATCTCCGTATCCTGCGGAAACCGGGGCAAGCAGTCCCAGGCGGAGGACGAGGAAGGAAACGTCTATTACACGGGGGACGCTCCGTCCTGTCTCGTGGACCAGAAGAACGCGATCCGCTTCGTGAAGTACAACATGCTCCTCGGCAATCTTCCCGGAAGCGTGGACTATTTCGTCACCACCGGAGGCAGCGGCGGCGGCGCCCACGCGGTGATGGCGGCGGCGACCTCGGACAATCCCGACTTCTACGACTATGAGATCGAATCGGGCGCCGTCGGCGTCTACCGGAATGAGGACGGCACCTATTCCACCTCCGTCACGATCGACGGGGAGGAGACGGAGCTCTCCGACGGCGTGTGGGGAACGGTGGCTTACAGCGCGATCACTTCCCTCGCCGAGGGCGACATGGCCATGGCGTTTGAGTATTATCTGGATACGGACTACGATTTCAACACGCCGTTCCAGGCGCAGCTCGCGGAGTATCTCTCCGCGGAATACATGGAATACATCAACGCGCAGGAGCTCTCGGTAAAGGAAAGCCAGGTGGGCTTTGATCTCAACGGCGACGGCGACACGGAGGACGAAATCGTGCTGACCATCGAGTATGACGAGGAGCGGTACGCCGACACGAACGGGTACGGCGGAACCTACCTTGATTTCTATCTCGCGGAGTTCACGCAGAACCTGCAGTGGTATCTCGATCATCTGGATTACGCCGAGGGATGGACCTGGTTCGACGCGGACGGAAATGCCCTGAGCGACGAGGAGGCCGCGGCGATGACGTCGGAGGACAGGGCGGAGGCCTTCCTCAACGGGTGGTACGCCAAAGGCTCGAGCGGCGGTCACGGCGGCATGGGCATGATGGGCGGCCCCGGCGGCAGCGGCGGCAACGGCCCGGACGGCATGAAGGGCGGCTTCGGCGGCCGCGACGGCAATGGCCCGGACGGCATGAAGGATGGTTTCGGCGGTAACGGCGGCAATGGCCCGGACGGCATGAAGGGCGGCTTCGGCGGTAACGGCGGCAGCGGTCACGACGGGATGAAGGACGGATTTGACGGCGGAAGCGGTCCGGAGAATCTGCCGGAAGACGGTATGCCCGAAGGAGAAATGCCTGCAGGAGAGATGCCGGAAGGCGGTCTGTCCGAGGGAGAAATGCCCGCAGGAGAGATGCCGGAAGGCGGTCTGTCCGAGGGAGAAATGCCCGCAGGAGAGATGCCGGAAGACGGTATGCCCGGGGGAGAAACACCGGACGGAGCGGAGACGGAGAAGGCCGGAACCCCGGACGCAGGAACCACCCAGGCGGCCGGCAGCCGAAAGGATTCTTCCGATTACGCCTCTTTCGAGGAGCTGCTGCAGGCCTATGAGGAGGACGTCGCCGAGGCCGAGGCGGGCGACCGCTACGGCAACAGCCAGGTCGATCTCTACAATCCGCTGAACTACATCGGAGAGGAGGACACTGAGGATCCGGTCTGGTCGGTGATCGTCATGGGCGCCGCGGAGGGCGACATGTCGATGTTCGCCTCCCTCAATCTGCAGATTGCCTGGCTTGCAGCCGGCACGGACGCGTCAATCGAGTGGCAGTGGGACGGAGGCCACGTTCCCTCCGAAATCTTCGGAGAATCCCTTGCCCTCCGGGTCGATGAAATGTACGCAAAGTACGTCGACGGAGCCGCCGAGGTGACAAAAGCTGAGGCAGATCCTCAGACGGAGAACGGTTCGGCCACCGAGCCGTCCGGGACGGATCTCACCTCCTGGGTGGACGTCTCGGATACCGGCCGCGTGTCCTTCAGCCTGGCGGACGCGGCGGCGTACCGCACGGCCGGCGCGGCGAAGGCGATCCCCGGCTTCGACGTCATCGACTACGGGCAGGAGTGCTACGTATTCGGAAGCGCCGAGAAGGACGCCAGGCACTGGAATCCCTATCTTCTCGAGGCTCTGGAGGAGAACGCGGAGACCCTCGGCGAGTTGTTCAACCAGTAAAGTTTTGCCGGATAAGATGTCCGCGGACGTCTTATCCGGCATTTTTTATTTGTACAGCCGTTTATACTGTTGTCTGTACAGTCGTTCGTAGTTTCGTCTGTGTGCCCGCTGCTGTTTCACATCCGTTTCTATTTGTATTTTCTGTCGTAGAGCAGGGCGGCGAGCAGGACGACAAAGCAGGATCCCGCGTTGTGGACCAGGGCGCCCGTCGCCGATCATCAGCGCCGCGATCATCGCCATCGAGATGAGGAGGGCGGAGGATATTTTGCTGATGCCCTTGTTTACGATGAGCCTGTGCACCGCCAGATACAGAAGCGGCAGCCCGCAGATGACGACGCATACCCAGGCCAGCGCCTCGCCGGCCGGATATCCGGCGCGGGGAAGAAGGAAGGACGCGAGCAGAAACGCGCCGCCGACCAGCGTCATCGGCCATCCGGCCAGAAAGTCATTGATCTTCTTAATCATAAAGAATTCTCCCGTGAATCCTCCCGAGGATGCCGGCGTGATACGCGCGGACGCCGGCGGATGCCGGCGGATTTCGGCTGACGCCGCTTGACATCCGGGGCCTGAAACTCTAAACTAAAGGAAATGCCGAACATATTGTCCGATTGCGATTATAATGTTCCGCATTTTCCGGGACAATAATCAGATAATCCGAAAAGTCCGTTACGGAACATTTCCTTGAAAATGTCCGGGAGGAGAGGCAGATGGACCGCAGACAGAAGAAGACCAGGAAGGCGGTGTACGACGCGTTTATCGCCCTGCTGGAGGAAAAGTCCTATTCCAATATAACGGTACAGGAAATCATCGACGAGGCGGATATCGGCAGAAGTACCTTCTACGCCCATTTCGAGACGAAGGACGACCTGCTGAAGGCCCTGTGCTCCGACATTTTCGATCACGTGTTTGCCGGAAACCTGACGAAGGAGCGAACCCACGATTTTTCCGCCGGGGAGAAGGACGTCAGAGGGGAGATCACCCATATCCTCTATCACCTGCGGGACAGCGGCCGGTACATAAACCGGATTCTGTCCTGTGAGAGCGGCGAGATGTTCATGAGTTTTTTCAAGGAGCATCTGGAGAAGGTCTTCCGCGGAGAGCTGGAGAAGGTGGAGACGGACGTGCCCGGGGACTACCTGCTGAACCATATGGTCTGCGATTTCGCCGAGACGGTGCGGTGGTGGATGAAGCACGAGGAATACACGCCGGAGGAGATCAGCCGGTTCTTTTTCAGCACGACGCCTTTCGCGTGAGGCGATGCCCTTTGTTCGTTTAGTCGGACAAACAGCCGGAGACCGGCGGAAAGGAGAACCATATGGAAACCAGGAGCTAATCGGCCATTTCCCCGGGAAAGCCGCGGACGCCTCGTGATGGATCAGGACGGCCGCAGACTTGTCTCTGTGCCGCCGCTGG
>CACYDL010000050.1 GCA_902773195.1 uncultured Lachnospiraceae bacterium | reverse complement strand
TCCGCTCTGTCTTTGCATTTCTGCTGTATTTTTACTGTATTTCCAATCTTTGTTTCTGCTTTCTGTCTCCCGGCCTTTATGCCTGGGGCACCTCGTCGACCTCGAAGAAAATCGTCGTAAATCCGTCCCTCTCGGCGAAGATGGCGTGGACGGGGATCGGAAGCTTGTCGCGAAGCATTCTCGCCTGCTTCTTCTTGAGTCCGAAGACCGTGCAGTTGAACATCGGGCCCTCCTCCAGCTGGACGAGTCCGTAGAAATAGGGGCCGATCTTGCTGTTCCAGGGATCCGCGTTCAGCGTGGACGGCAGGATGATGCTGTGAAGCATTCCCCGGCCGGACAGCTCCACCCACTCGGTCTCGTGGTAGCCGCAGGTGTTGCAGGCGTAGCGGGGCGGGAATTCGATCGAGCCGCATTCCTTGCATTTTCTCCCGTAGATCTTGTGCTGCGCCAGGCCTTCGTAAAATTTGGAGACGACTCTTTCAATCTTCATCATGGCTTCGGTCCTCCTTATTCAACCACCCTGAGGATCGGTATGCGGCAGTTCTGGCCGCCGCCGAATCCGCGGAGCATCGCTGTCTTCGGGTTGTTCTTTACCTGATGCGCTCCGGCCTGTCCCCTCAGCTGAAGAACCGCCTCGTAGATGTCCGCCATGCCGGAGGCACCGTAGGCGTGTCCGTAGGAAGTGCGGCCGCCGTGAGGATTGATGGGGCGGTCGCCGTCGAAGGCGGTTCTGCCCTCAAGAACCCATTTCCAGCCCTCGCCCTTCGGCAGGTAGCCGACCTCCTCGGCCGCCAGCAGCTGGGAGGGAAGGACGAAGTCGTTTACGAGCAGCAGATCGATGTCGTCCGGGGTAAGTCCCGTCGCGGCGTAGACCTGTCTGGCCGCCTCCTTCGTGATCTCCTTCTCGTTGTGCGGACGCATCAGCTCGAGGCAGGAGGCGCCGATCCCGAGGACCTCCACCGGCTTCTGACGGAACTGTCCGGCCATCTCCGTGGGACACACGATGCAGCAGGCCGCGCCGTCCGCGCTGGGGGCGTTCCCCGTGTTGCGGAGATACATGGTCGTCTTCGGGTTGTAAGGGGAGGCGAGATACTCCATCACGTCGTCGTAACCGGCCTCCTTCGCCAGCTCCTCGAAGGGAGTGCGGAGCATGGCCAGCGGATTGAGCGCGGCCGCTCTTCTGCCGTTGTAGGACATGGTGTTGAGAATCAGGTCGATCTGCTCGTCGGTCAGACCGTTCTCTTTCCTGTAGAGGTCGATCCAGTCGTCCTGGCCGATATGTCCGCCGCCGAGGGCCCTCGTGTAGGCGCGGTCCATGATGGCTTCGATATCCGGGATGACGTCGTCGGTGGTGATCTGTCTTCTGATGTGGGCCGGCTTTCCGGGAACGGGAAGACCGCAGGCCATCTCCACGCAGCCGCTGAGCACGATGTCATGGGCGCCGCTGGCGACGTCCATCACCGCCTCCTCCAGGCCGACATAGCCCGAGCAGCATGCCTCGGAATGGTGAATGGAACCCTTGCCTCTCATACCGAACCACTCGGCGACCTGCATGTTCGGCGTGGCGGCGTTGTTGAAGAATTTAGGATTCGCGGAGCCGTGATAGAAATAGTCGACGTCTCTCGGCTCAAGGCCGGCGTCCTCCATGGCCATCAGTGCGGCATGCCCGAAAAATTCCCCTTCCGTGAGCCCCTCGTACTCCGGAATCTCAGTGATATCGCAGAACGGCGTTGCACCGACGCCGATAATCGATACACTTCTTTTGTAGTTCCCCAGTTTTCCCTCGACCATATCGGTTCTCCTTTTCGGTCAGTATCTCACGAAGCGCTGCGCCGTTTCCTTCCGCGGACGGTGTGGGGCGGCGCGCCTTTCATGAGAGTCGGAATCAATCCGGTTACGTGTTCGTGCCTGGCCGCCAGCGCGGCCCCGCAGGCGTCGTCGTACTCCCCCCAGGAGCTGAACGAGACGGAAACATTCCGCCCGTGCGCCGGGGCGAAGGCGGCGGCTTTTTTCTCCAGTTCCTCCGCGTATTCACTTATATAGCCTGCCATCTCGCCGCCGATCACAAGGCCGATGCCGTAGGCGGCCCTGAGATTGCAAAGCGCGAGGGCAAGATATCCGAGATATTCGTCCCAGAGGGCGCGATACTCCTCGTTCCCCCCGGCGATGTCCCTGAAAAAGGCTTCGTAGCCGGCCTCGGCCGCTCCGCGTCTCTTCATCAGATCGATGATCCGGCTGGCGGAGCACAGCTCGAGGAAGCTCCCGGGAATCCCGTAATCGCGCGTCGTCCCCCGGGGATCCAGGATCATGGCGCCGACGTCGACGCCCGAGCCGCCGGTCCGGATGAGCTCGTCGCTGCGGATCGGAAACCCGCTGATGCGCCGGCTGAGAAGAATGAAAAAGCTGTCGGGATAATCCGCCTTACCGAAGGTCTGGGCGAGACCGGCGAGCATTCCCGCGTCTCCGACCGAGACGTCCTCCCCGAACGCCGCGCGGACGTCTTCCAGGAGGACCACCGGCACGCCCAGCGTCTCCGTGCCGGTCACGATGCCGCGCTCCTCATCGACGAAACCCGGCAGCGCGATGCCGGTGAGGCAGGACGCGTACGCCTCTCCGCAGAACTCCTCCGCAAGAGCCGCGACGCCGCTCCAGTACTCCCTCGTGCCGGCGTATTCCCGATAGAATCTCTCTTTCTTCAGGATGGTGCCGGCGAAGTCCGTCAGCACCAGGTACACCGTGTGCCCGGCGACGCTGACGCCGAGGTATTTCTGATAGTCCGCGCTGACCGACAGCTGCACCGGCCGCCGGCCGCCGGAGGAGACGGCGGCGCCGGCCGCCGTGATAAATCCTCCTGCTTTCAGCAGATTTACAATATTGGAGACCGTGGCGACGCTCACCTCCCTGTTCTTCGCGATCTCGGCGATCGTGATCCCGGGGAAGCACTCGATATCCCTCATGATATACAGAGCGTTCTGCTGTCGAACCTCCATTGTATTGGCTGCTTTCATGCTTTTCCTGCCGTTCCCGTCTGCTTTGCTCCTGCGTTATTGTTTCTCTGTATGATTATACCCTTGAATCGGACTTCAGCTCAAGATAAAGGACTTCCTGGGGCGTAAGTTTCACGTTCAGGGCGCCGATGGAGGACTCGATCTCGGAGCGGTTCGCCGCGCCGATGATCGGGAAAGCGTTCAGCGGGCTGTCAAGGACGTAGGCCATGGCGACCTGCGGGATCGTGCAGCCCTTCTCGGCCGCGATTTCCGCGCAGCGGTCAAGACGGACGAAGTTCTCTTCATAGCAGTAGCCGATGCGGCAGAACATATCGATCTTCTCCGGATCATTGGCGAGAAGCTCCCTGGTGATGCGGCCGGAGAACAAGCCTCTGGCGAGGGAGGAGTAGGCCAGGACCGGCATCTGGTTGTTGATGTACCACGCCTGGGCGTCGGCGTTCTTGTTGCCGGCGATGGTCACGCAGCCGGGGGCGAAGGGATTCTTGACCTGCTCCGCGAGGCTGAAGTTCGGGGAAGAGACGGACATCGGCTCGAGGTTGTGGGCGTAGGCGTACTCGTTGGCCTCCTCCAGGCGCTGATGCGTCCAGTTGGATCCGCCGAAGATCCTGACCTTTCCGTCGGCCTTGAACTCGTTGAGCTTCTCGACGATGGGGCCGACCGGCAGATCGGTGTTGTCCCTGTGAAGCAGATAGATGTCGAGGTAGTCCGTCTTCAGGGCCTCCAGCGTGAGGTTCATGTCATAATCCATGTCCTCCGGGGTCACGCGCTGCACATCGTCCTTCGGATGAGCGCCCTTGGAAAGAAGAACGATGTCCTCGCGGTTGCCGCGGCTCTCGATCCACGCCCCGACGGTCGGCTCGGAATCATAGGCGCGGGCGGTGTCGATGCAGTTGATGCCCAGATCGAAGGCGGCGTCCAGCGTCGTGAAGTGCTTCTCCATGTTGTCCGGGAACATGCCGAAGGTTCCCATGAAGAACTTGCTGATTTTCTTGTCAATGCCCTTGAATGTCGTGTATTCCATATCCGTTTCCTCCCTTATATGACCTTTTGCGTTCTGTGGCCCGGGGCGGGACGGCCCGCTCCGCATTTCCTCGGAGGCCGCTCCGCCCCGGATCGTTTTTCCTGCCGTAAATTATTCTTCCGGAAGCTTGAAGTTTGCGGGAAGTCCGCCGTGCTTCTCCTCGTTGTAGACCTCCAGGAAAAGTCCCAGTTCCTTGTGGAGATCCAGATAGGCGAACTCCATGCCGATGACCGGATCCTTGCACCACAGCCACGGATCTCTTCCGGTGTTGACCTTGTGCTCCTCGATGACCTTGTCGAAGCTGTCTCTCGTGATCAGCGCGATGTGGTGCATGCCCGGGCCGTGCTCGTCGAGCCAGGTCTTGTAGGGGCTTTCGCTGATCGGCTGGATGAGCTCGATCTCAAATCCCCAGCAGTCGCAGAAGGCCATGATCGTCTGAAGACGGTCGCGCGTTCCGTTCATCGTGAAATCCGGGAACTCGGCGGAATCCAGCGGGCTGACTCTCCACGGGCCGATTCCGTACTTCTCATAGTTCTTGATTGTCTCCTCGACGTTCTCAACGATGATGCCGATCTGTAAAAACTTTGCGAACTGTGTGTCCATCATGATATGTCCCCTCCGTTAATTTGTATTATGAATTTTGTTGATTATGAACGTTATTGATTCTGAACCGGCTCCGCGCCGTCCCGGCCGGACGTGCGGCTTATCTGTAGATCGGGTCCAGGACGGTGTCGATGTAGTTCTTGGTCAGAAGGATCGTGGAAAGCGGATCCGGCGTCCCGTCGGATTCGATGCCGACCCATCCCTTGTGCTGATGCTTCTTCATCAGGGCAAGCAGTCCCTTGAAATCCAGAAGTCCTCCGCCCGGCTCCCAGAACCAGCGGGCGCCGTGCTCGTCGAATTCGGCGCCGGGTCCGAATCTCTTTTCGTCCGGGGCGTTGATGTAGGTCGTGTCCTTCAGGTGGAAGTACTGGACCCTGTCGTGATAATCGTCATAGAACTTGCAGATGTCCTTGCCCATGATCGAGACCTGGGCGGTGTCGAGGCAGTAGAAGACGTACCGCGGATCCGTCATCTCGAGGAACTTCTCGTGATCGTACTTGTTGACCGCGCACCAGAACTCGTTGTGAATGGAGACCGCGAGGCCCTTCTCGGCGCACATGCGTCCGACCGTGTTCATGCACTCGGCGACGTTCTTCAGTCCTTCCTCGTCGAGGGGGCCGGTGCCGTAGTACTGTCCCGCCGGCTGGACGATGAGGTTGATGCCGTCGCACTCCGCCAGGGCGTCGATCGCCTGCTGCTCATAGGCAAAGATCGCGGGATGATTTCTCTTGTCCTGGGATCCGACGTGATGGGAGAACATGCCGGTGATGCGCTCGATGCCCCGCTCCTGGGCGAATTCCTTGAAATTCTTCATGGAGCCGAAGGCGTTCCGGATGCTCGGAACCGAGAAGACCATGATCTCGATTCCCTTGAAGCCGGCCCCGGCGAAGTAGCGGAGGATCTTGTCCCAGTCCTGGTAGTAGTAGGCGGAACCGAAATCACCCATGTACCACTCGTCGAAGTTGTTGATCTGCTTGTAATTGATGTTGCCCCACAGGTTGGTCATGTAGGTGTAATTGATATTTCTCTTCTCCATCATTTCACCTCCGCCGCGTAATTCTTTTCCAGCCTGTTCCAGAACGTGCGCATTCTGAGGATGCCCTTCGGGATATCCAGCGAGTACTTCGAATCCAGGATCACCGGTCCGTCGAAATCGCTGTCCTTCAGGATCCTGTAGAGACGGTCGAAGTCGATGCCGCCGAAGCCCAGGTCGTAGTAGACTCTCTGGAGCCTGCCGTCCTGCGGGAATTCGGGAGAGATGGTCTTGTAGACGTCCAGCTCATCCACGAATTTCGTATCGGTGAAGCAGACCGCCTTCGCCTGCTTCGCGTACTTCTCATAGTAAGCGGCGTAATCGGCTCCGGCGATGACGAGATGGGCCGGATCCGGGGCGTAGGTGACGACGTCCGCGTCGAGCTTCTCCAGGAAGGCGTCGACGGCCGCGCCGCGCATCAGCGTCCAGTACTCGTTGCGGATCACCGCGTTGATCCCCTTCTCTTTGCAGGCGGCGCCGATCCTGTTCATGCAGGCGGCCGCGTCCTCAAGGAAGGCGGCGGTCTTCGCTTCGTCGCCCTCGAACACCTGCTCCAGGAAGCCGACGCCCGGCGTCGGGGAGATCAGGAGCGTGCTGCCGCCAAGCTCCGTCAGTGCGTCCGCGCAGTCGACGGCGTGCTCGTAGAACGCGTCGAAGAACTTCTCCATGGGAAGGCCCGTCTCGAAGAGGCTGTTGAACTGCGCCTGGGCGGAGATGCCGATGACCTCCACGTTGTCGATGCCCTTCTCGTTGAGGTACTTCCTGTACCCGGCAGGAGAGCCGAATCTCGTGCGGATCGACGCCGTGCAGATGGGCGCGCCGTTGCGGGATACGTTCTCCGTATTGGGAACCATCGGAATCATAATGGACGTAAATCCTGCCGCCGCGAACATGTCCGTGACTTCATCCCAGTACCACTTCGCCGCTCTCAGGAAAGCGCCGGGACCGCTCGTGTCGGCGTTGACGATGCCAAAGCTTCCTACAGCCTTCATACCAGTTACCTACCTTTCCATGTCTTCGTTGTTAATTCCAATATAACCGCCCGGAGAAGGCCTGTCAACTAATTTTTAATAACTTTTTATAAGTTTTATAAAAAGTGGTCCGGACCCCGTTTTTTCAGGGAAAGACAAGAAAGGAGAGCCGGCTGTTTCCGACTCTCCTGATCGCTGTTTTCTCTCTTCTTTTTTACGGGTCTTGGGGGATCAGTCGAACACGACCGTCTCGCCCGTCTCGGCGGACTTGTAGATGGCTTCGATGACGCGCGTAACCACTGCCGCCTGCTCGCCGGTCACCGCCGGTTCGCTGCCCGTCGCGACGGCCTCGATCCACTTGTCCATGTCATAAGCCCACATGTTGTACTTGGCCTCGGGATCCACCGTCTCCGTGGTGAGCTTTCCGTCGACCATCTTTGTCACGCGGACGCAGTTCTCAAAGCCCGGGCCCACCATGTCGGCGCCGGCGAGGGTTCCCGCGACGGAGCAGATGATGCCGGGGGCCTCCTGCAGCATGTTGGAGCACCAGGCGGTCTCCACATAGAACATCGCGCCGTTCTTCATGGTGATCATCGCGTAGGCGGTATCCTCGACGTCGAAGTTGTCCGGATCCCACGGACCGAGGTCGTTGCCCTCCGGGAAATTCTTCATCTTGTCAAAGGTGACGCCGCGGACCGTGGCCACGTCATAGTTGCCGGTCAGCCACATCGGAAGGTCGATGGAGTGGGGGCCTCCGTCCATGAGGACGCCGCCGCCGTTCAGTTCCTTGCTGGTGTAGACGCCGTAGGCCGGAAGACGTCTCGGGCGGAGCTGGGAGGAGCGGATGTAGTACACGTCGCCGAATTCGCCGGCGTCGTACATTCTCTTCATCTCCATCGGAGCGGTGTTGTAGCGCCACTGCGTGCCGGAGGCGAGCTGGCGTCCTGCCTTGTCACGGGCCGCGAGCATCTTCTTCGCATCCTCATAGTTGCAGGCGATGGGCTTCTCGCAGTAGACATGCTTGCCGCTCTCAAAGGCCGCGATGGTCATCTCGCAGTGAAGCGGGTTCGGCGTGCAGACGTGGACGGCGTCGATGGTCTCGTCCTTCAGCATCTCCTTGTAGTCCGTGTAGACGGCCGCGCTGAGACCGAACTTCTCGTTGGCCTTCTCGCATCTCTCGGGGATGATGTCGCAGAGGGCGACGATCTCGACCTCGTCCGGATGCTTCGTCAGCTGCTCCAGATGCTTCGTTGTTCCGATTTCTCCGACTCCGATGATGGCGACTCTGATTTTCGACATGATTTTTCCTCCTGTAAATGTGATCTTCTGCGTTTTGTGTTCCTGGTTCTTTCCTGTTTCTTTATCCTGGCGTTTCTTTTATCCGTACGTTTTTGATCCCGTACTTTTTCATTCCGCGCTTCTGTTTCCTCGCTTCTGTTTCCGCGCTCTTTTGATTCGGTGCGTTTCCCGTTCCCTTCGGCGGACCTGCCGTTCCTCCGCCGTTTTTACTGCGGCAGGACCGTGCAGGAGGCGGCCACTTTCTCTTCCCTGTTCTGGAAGGTGAAGAACTCCAGACAGAAGTTGCCTTCGTAGCCGAGCTCCTTCACCGTGTTCAGGATGTAGCTGTAGTTCAGCTCGCCCACGGTCAGCTCGCCTCTCATCGGGGATCCCGCTCCGTGGAGGTCGCCGATCAGGTCCAGGTTGTTTTTGATGGTTTCCGTGATGCCGCCGCAGATGTTCTGGAAGTGGAAGATGTCATACAGCAGCTTCACGTTGCTGCTTCCGACGCGGCGGATCAGTCCGAAGGCCTGTTCCGCGGAGGTGAAGAACCCGCCGGTCAGCGGCTCCACGATGACGAGGACGTCTTCCTTCTCGGCGATCGGGGCGATCTTTCTGAGCTGCTCCTCCATCACGTCGAGCACTTCGTCCGCGGAGAGATCCTTCGCGTACTGGTCCGCGTTGAAGATCAGCTTGCGGCAGCCGATGGACTTCGCCTTCGGGACGCTCTCGGCGAACGCCGCGGCCAGCTCTTCCGTCTTCGCCGGATCTCCGAGCCAGGTCGCTCCGCCGGAGACGCAGGCGCGGATCTCGATGCCGAGCTCACGGCTCTTCGCGGCGAGCGTTTCCAGATCTCTTCCCTCGAGGCTGAACATCTCGATTCCGGTCAGGCCGTTTTCCTTCGCGAACTCCATCGCCTTGACGATCCCGTCCGTATCCGGCCACACCGGGCCCTTCTCTCCTACGCCGACAAACATGATATCCGCACAAAGGCTGTACTGCATCTCTTTTTCCTCCTCTTCCTGTGTTTTGCTGCGATCCGTTTCCCTTCGGGGCTGCCTCCCGGTCCCGCTTCGGACCGTTCCGCTCCCTGTTGATTTTATTTTACTCACAGAGCCCCTGCCGAGCGCACGATTCGGAAAACCGTTTTCCACAGAAGGGATAATGGTTCCTAAAAAGAATATCTAGTATCATATTTGATACCTGTCAAGGCGCAGAAACACCCCTCCGCGGCGGCGCGGAACATCTGAGCGGATGTCCTGCCCGCGCGGGGGGGGCCGATTCCTTCGTCGAGGCGGAAGCCCGCCGCAAAACACGGCGCTTCCCGGTCCTTAAAACATTCCGGGCTGAAGGACGGGCAAGGCCGCCGACGGCTCCGCCCGGTCTCTCAGTATTCCAGATGGAGGGCCCTGTACTCCTCGCTGAGGGCGATCAGGAAGCCTTCCATCATCGTAAGCCAGCACAGAGGCATGTCCTCCGAGTCGAGGATGACCCGGTCCGCGTACTTCCGGTAGCGGGTCCGGCTGCTCCCGGCGAGCCAGACGGCAGCGCCGTTTTTGCGAAGGTTTTTGAAGACCTCCGTCATGTTCAGCGTCTCCGCGAACTCGATGGTGGAGATCATCGCCACGCAGTCCGGCCCGGCGGTCTCCGAGGCCGCCAGCATCTCCGGGTACAGCGCGAACCAACCGGTCTCCTTGCCGTCCATCGCCAGGTTCTGCTGGAGGGACGAGATGCCGGAGAGGCGGAAGGGCATGTAGAAATCCACCCGGCCGGCGTCCCCCAGCGCGGAGGCCAGCCCGCCGAGAAGCTCCGGCGTCACATGGGCCTTCAGATTCTCCGCGGCGAGGGAGAGCTGGGCCTCCGCCGTCTCGAGAATCTTCTCCTCGCTCTTCAGCGCTTCCGCCGGCAGAATCCGGTTGTAGTAGTTGTACTGCGTCACGGCGGCCTGCAGGGCATAACGGAAATTTGAGAAGCTGCTGTAGCCCATCTTCTGCACCATGCGCCACACCGTGGTGCGCGAGGAGCTGGTGATCTCCGCGATGTCGTAGATCGTGACGTCCTGCATCTCGTCAAGATGCGTGAGGATCCCCCGGGCGACGCCCCGGTAGGTGCTGTCCGCCGGAAGAGTATTGTACAGCTCGATCAGATTCTGCAGTACGTTCAAAACCGTCGTCCCTCCCGTTCTGGCCGGATCCTTCTCCGGCATGTGATACATCTCTATGCCGGCCCGTCCGCGGGGCCGGGGCGCTCCTGCTGATCCGCGGGCGGCTTACTCGTAGATGACAATCCTCATCCCGGGTCCCGCGCACTCCAGGATCGTCTTCATAAACGCTTCGCCGATGGCCACGCAGCCGGAGGTATAACCCTTTGATCCCTTGCAGTGCAGGAAGATGGCGGATCCTCTGGGCCAGACGCAGTCGGGATTGTAGTCGATCGCGATCCCGTAGTTGTACGCCGGAGCGCAGTCGTACATCCTCTCCCCTTTGCAGCTGTGTTCCGTATCCTCCCTGTCGATGATCCGGTTGTAGTACTCGCTGTCTTCGTCACAGGCGTAAGTGTTCTCGTTCACGTTGATGTAAGGGAGGGAAGTGCCGGGATTGTCGAGAATGCCGAAGGCCTCCCGGACCCCGAAATCACCCAGGGGCGTCTTCCCGTCCCCCTCCCGGGTCTTGCCGGTGCCGTTCTTCCCGATATAGCCGTCCGTCTCAAATACGAGGTCCCAGGCCTCGCTCCCGCCGGACAGCTTGCGGTAGAACCGGACGGCGGCGCTGCCGCCCGGCCTGCACCTGACGAGCAGGATCTGGCGGACGACGCCGTCATCGCGGTACTGCTGAAGGATGCGCCGCCAGAAGGCCTGGTTTTCCGGACGGACCGGCGGCTTCTCCCCGGCCCGCGCGGGGACGGCGCAAAGCAGCGCCAGCGCCAGAACGACGATGACCGCGGCTGCAGTCTGCATGATTGTCTCCTGTCTTATCTTCATGGTTGATCTTTCCCGGATTTCTTCCGGCGGGAATCCCGGTTTTTCCCGGATCTCGCCCGATCGGGGCCGTCCGGCCCACGGACGCGGCGGATCCGTCACGTCCGGCGGATTTCGCCTCTGCGGAAACCGTCAGAAAAATTATAGGAGAAGTGATTTCCGCTGTCAACCGCGCGGCGGGTCCTCCGCCAGAGCCAGGAAGAGATCCGCGTCAGGCATCACAGCGGGGATCACGTTAAGGGTCCTCCGCGAGGGCCAGGAAGAGATCCGCCGCCGTGGGGAGAATCCGGTCGTTGAAATCATAGGCGTCCGTGTGCACCGGCGGGTAGTTCACGCCGTTGCCGATATAGAACATCGCGCCGGGGCATTCCTTCAGGTAATACCCGAAATCCTCCGAGGCGCGCCACATCTCCTTCATCTCCACGGTCTCCAGACGCGCGGCCTCCGCCAGAGCCAGAACCCTGCCGAGAGGTCCATCGTGGTTGACCGTCTCCGGAAAATAGTCTGTGACCGAGTGGGACACGCGGAACGCGCCGGACGGGGAAGGCGACGAGGCGTACCGCAGGAGGTCCTCCTCCATTTCCTTCAGCGTCTCTCCCCGCTCCGCCCGAAGCGTGAAGGAGATCTGTCCCTCCCCCGGGGAAATGCCGAAATCGCCGCTGCCGCAGCTCATTCCCACGACCGTGCAGAGCGCCTTTCCGCCGCACGCGGCCGCGGTCTCCGGGGCGCGCAGGGCAAGGCCCGCGATTCTCGCCGCGGGGCTGTTTCCCTCCTCCGGGGCGGCGGCGTGGGACGGCCTTCCCGCGAGGCGGATCGTGAGCCCCTCGGAGGAGGGCTGCGTCAGGCCTCTCCGGAAGACGACGCTGTTTTCCGGGTAGCCGCTGAGATTGTGGAAGGCGTAGATCCCGGAGATCCCCTCCTCCCGGATCAGTTCCCTGCACCGGAGGGCCCCCTGACCCGTCTCCTCGGCGGGCTGGAAGATCAGAAAGACGGTCCTTCCGGCTTCCCGCCGGTCCAGTCCGAGGGCCAGACCGCACAGCGCCGCCATATGGCCGTCATGGCCGCATTTGTGGGAGACGCCCCGGTTCACGGAGGCGTAGGAAAGATCCGTCCCTTCCTCCATCGGCAGCGCGTCCATGTCCGCGCGGAAGGCGAGGGGGCTCCTCCCGGAGGCGCCCTTTTTCACGGCGTAGAACCAGCCGTCCCGGTCCACGATCTCCAGCGAGGTGTTCTGCCGAAGGAAGGACTTCAGCCGCCCGATCGTCTCCTTTTCCCTTCCGGAAAGCTCCGGGTGCCGGTGCAGCAGATGCCTCAGCTCCGTGATCTTCCGAAGATGTTCCTCTTTCACCTGTTTCCGCCCTTCCCGGCAAATAGCCTGTTGACTGGTTCTGACATCGTATCTTGCTTATCGTTCATTGAAATCATATGGACCATATCATGGGGAAACCTTTCGTTGATCCATGGCCATGCCTCCAGATGAAAAAACAGCCCTGGCCGGTCGCGATCCCGAAGCGATCCCAAAAAACGATCATAAAGGAACAGCGCCCGTTATGATGTCCGTTATGATGGCCTTTCAGCTTATTTCAGCTTATTTCAAGGAAGCCCCAAAGGAGCGCAGCTCGTTTAACTTCTCCTCCGGCACGCCGGGATCATAGCCGTTCGTAGTGAAAACGCCCATTCCCTCCAGCTTCAGATAATCCAGAAAATCCCCCTGATAGGAGAACAGCGCGCCGTCGTACATGTCCGGATCCCCGGAGCTTAAGAACATGGCAGCCTTCTTCAGCTTTTCCGGCTTGTTTGGGTAGGCGGCTGCGTAAAAACGGTCGATCACGCATTTGAGCTGTCCCGAAAGGCCATGATAATAAATCGGCGACGCGATCACCAGCATCTCCGCCTCCTGCAGCTGATGATAGATATTCTGCATGTCATCCTTCTGCACACACAGGCCGTTTCCTTTGGTATGGCAATACTCACAGGCCAGACAGCCGTGGATATTCATCTTACAGACATCATAGACGTCCCACTCGTGACCGGCCGCTTTCAGACCTTCGCAGAAAGCCGCGATCATCTGCCTGGTATTTCCCTTTGGTCTCGGGCTTCCGTTTAAGATCAAAACGTGCATCTTTTATTCCTCCCCGCTGATCGTCAGGACCACGTCTCCGTTCGAGAGAAGATCCGTCATAACGTTTTTGGATATGCCTGTGTTTCTTATACCCTGCTAAAACTTCCCGCACCGCAAAGGTGTGCAGAACCGTTGACTCAATAAAAACAGGCAATTATAAAGGCACAGATGCCCTGCCTTTGGTATAATTGAATTGTCCGGAAACAATCACACACAAGGCGGTTTCTATGCCATTTCAATTCTACCACATGATCTCGACGGACAGGAACTTTTTCATGCGATTTCTTCTTTTTTCACCCTGTTTATGGAGCTTGTTTCTGTTGTGGTATACTACCTGTGTGTTTTACGAAAAGGTGGTTCTTTGAAGAAGAAGGATCCTGCAAAACCGGCTGATCTTACATTTCCGGGAGGAAGCTATCCGGGTGTCTGATGACCGGAAAACTGCGGGAAACGGGCGTGGAAAACCATGGGGAAGCCCCCGGAAAAGAACGATTTCAAAGAGCGAGTTCAGGGAGAAACGATATGGGAAGAGTAATCGAAGTGATACAGACCGTCGCGCCGGTTCTGGTCCTGCTTTGCATCGGCATGGTCTGCCGGAGCCGGAAGCTGATTTCCCGGGAGGGCATCAACGCGCTCAAGAGCGTGGTGGTGAATATCACGCTGCCCGCCGTGCTGCTCAGCGCCTTCGCGACGACAAAGTACACCTTCATGGACGTGGTCATCCCGCTGATGATGTTCCTGATCTGCCTGGCCGCGTATTTTATGGGCAAAGCCGCGGCCCGGATCTTCCGGCTCTCCTCGCGCTTCGTGCCCTTTCTCACCACCGGATTTGAGGCCGGCATGCTGGGCTACGCCCTCTTCGGCATGCTCTGCGGCAGCAGCCGGACCGCCGAGTTCGCGCGGATCGACCTGGGACAGGTGCTCTTCGTCTTTACGCTCTACAAGGTTCTTCTGGGCATGGAGACCCGGGAGAAGACAGACGTCAGACAGCTCCTCCGGGAGATGGCCTTCTCCCCGATCATCCTGGCGATCGCCGCGGGCGTGATCCTCGGGGCGGCGGGAATCTATCAGGCGCTGGTGCCCTCCGGCGTCAGCGGCGTCTTCGACGCCTGCACGGATTTCATCGGCGCTCCCACGAGCGCCATCATCCTGCTGGCCATCGGCTACGATCTGGTACCCGGCGACATTCCGTGGGCGTCCACGGTGAAGGTCGTGGCGGTCCGCTTCGGGATCATGATGATCCTCCGCTTCGTCCTGATCGGTTTTCTGCGCCTGTTCGGGCTGGACGCGGCGCTCTCCGCCGCCGTCAGCGTCATGTTCATCCTGCCGCCGCCCTTTGTTCTGCCGGTGTTCGCGGACGACGCGGACCAGCGGGTATACGTGTCGTCGGCGCTGTCCGTGTCCACCCTGGCCGCCATCGCCGGTTTCGCGGTGCTGGCGGCGGTCGGGATCTGAGAAGACAGCCGCGGCGTGACGCAGACCGTATCACCCGGAGAGACCGCGCCGCCGTGGCGCAGACTGTATCGCCCGGAGAGACCGCGCCGCCGTGGCGCAGACGGTATCGCCCGGAGAGACCGCCGCAGCGTGACGCAGACGGTATCGCCCGGAGATTCCTCCGCCGCGGCGCGGCAGGGAGAGGTCCGGAAACAATGACAAACGGCAGAGGAGAGCCAAAGGCCTGCATCGCCCCCGGCTCTCCCCTGCCGTATTTCACGGAATTCCGTTATCATCCCTCAGCGGAAGCATTCCTCCATCCGATAGGATTCCATACCGGTGACCGCCGTGCTTCCGCCCCGCGAAAACATGCGTATCCCGTTCTGGCCGCTTCCCGCGAACACATTCATCGAGTGGTTGTTCCGGTAGTCGTCCGCGAAGATCTCGAGGGAGCTCTGATCCGAGAAAATGTGGATCAGCAGCTCTTTTTTGCCCTTCAGCGTCAGCGGGCTCCGGCTCATTCCCTCGCTCCATCCGTCGGCCTGACGGCGGTCCAGCGACATCTCCGCCCGGGCGAAGTCAAACCGGCAGACGGCCTTCCGGCCTTCCCCGCAGCGCAGCTCGATCACAAACTCCTCCGCGTCCGTCTTCTCCAGATCCAGCGTGAGCTTCCACTCGAAGGACACGCCGTCCCCCGCCTGCACCTCGCAGGCCTCCCTGCCCACGGTGAGCGGGCCGGACGTTCTCCCGTCCGCGCGGATGGCCTCCAGCTCCTTCACGGGGATAAACTGCAGCGATCCGTCGTCCATCAGGCGGACCTCCCGGGGAATATTGAAGGCGCCGCACCACCCCTCCTTGTAGGTCGGACCCCAGTCCTTCCAGAAGGGCATCCAGTCCCAGCAGTTCGCCCAGGCGACGATCAGCCGCCGGCCGTCCGGCGCAAGGAATGACTGAGGGGCGTAGAAATCATAGCCCCAGTCGATCTCGCCGTTCGTCCTGCTGTCGAATTTTCCCGTCTCATAGTCAAAATCGCCCGTGAAGTAGACCGTGGTGCGCTCCCCGGCTCCCATGGGGGAGACCATCAGGACGTACCGGTCGCCCAGCCGGAAGAAATCCGGGCACTCCCACATCATGCCCCACTCCCCGCGGCTCTCCGCCAGCACGTTGAAGAATTCCCAGTGGAGCATATCCGGGGAGCGGTAGAGCATGGCCTGGGCGCGGCCGTTCCTGCTCGCGCCGCACACCATGTAGAAGGTGCCCTCGTGCTCCCACACCTTCGGATCCCGGAAGAAACGGGTGGGGATCCCCTCCGGGGCGCGGAGAACCGGATTCCCCTCGTATTTCTCAAAATGGATCCCGTCCTCGCTCCAGGCGACGCACTGGGTCTGGTCGAAATCCCGGCCCTCGTTGGTAACGCCGGTGTACATCAGGAACAGCTTTCCGTCGTACTCAATGGCACTGCCGGAGAAGCAGCCTCCCCGCATGTGGTCGTCGTAGATTTCGCTGGGGGCGAGGGCGATCGGAAGGTACTCCCAGTGGACCAGGTCCTCGCTCACCGCGTGTCCCCAGTGCATGTAATCCCAGAATCCGTAGTAGGGATTGTGCTGATAGAAGAAATGGTACTTTCCCTTGTACCAGATCAGCCCGTTGGGGTCGTTGATCCAGCCGGCCTGCCCCATAAAGTGGTAATGCTGGCGCATGCTGCCTCTGCTGACAGCCTCCCTGTTCGCTTCGATCGCCTTCCCGGCCCGCTCAATGTTGTGAAGCATGGTTTCTTTTGACATACCGCGTCTCCGTTATCTGTACTCGTCCCTCAGTTTTTTCGCGAATTCCGTGTTCAGGGCTGACTCTCTCCTGCACTTGTCTTCCTTGATCCTGAACTGCTCCTCTCTCGCCGGACGGTACTCCTCCCAGCGCTTCGCCCAGGATTCCCTCGCGGCCTTCATCTCGTCCGTAAGTTCGGGAAGCTCCAGCTTCCGCTCCGGAAGGGCCGGCACGTTGGGCAGGCGCTCTTCGACCGGCAGGATCGTCAGGGGCTCCGCCGTCGGAAGCGTCTGATACCAGTAGGCGGTGGAGCTCCAGTCGTCGGAGAGATGGTTGGCGTGGCCGTGCTCGATGGTCACCCTCAGACTCTTCTCAAAGCGCACCGGGTCCGTGATGTGGAAGCGGTAGGAAACCTGGAAGCCGTCGGTGTCCCCCTCGTGGACGATGGTCCCGAAGAAGGGATAGGAATTCCTCTGCATGCCCCAGGCGTGATTGAAGTAGTCCTCCGTGCCGGTGCCGTTGAGACTGGGATACTCCTCCCCGTCGATGAAGAACATGTCGTTTCCTTCGCCCCACCAGCTGCCCTGGTAGTGCTTCACGGTCAGATTGCAGCCCACGTAGTGGCCGCTGCCCTTCACGTCCAGGACGGTGTAGTTGTTCTCGCCCTTCAGGTTGGTGACGTTGTTGACCTCCGGGCAGTTGGTCTGAAGGTCCGGCCCCCAGCCCTTGCACGGATTCTCCCGCCTCCAGCTGGCGTGGAAGTAGGCGGTGTTCTCATCCAGCGGCTCCCGGTACATCTCGTAGTCGATGTTGAAGTACAGGATGAACGGAAGCTCGTTTTCGTTCACGATCTCGATTTTGGCCTTCTTGTTGAAGGGCATCGGGAAGTAGCAGGACACGGAGCAGGGGGCGCCGTATCTCCCCGCCTCCTCCGGCTTCAGCGAGACGTTGAAGGGAAGGGACGAGAAATTGCCGGGATAGCAGTTCCCGATGCAGAAGAAATCGCCGAAGGGCGCCAGGACGCTCGGCGTGTCCTGATCGTCCCAGGTGATCCGGATCAGCACCTTTCTGTAGTAGAAAGGATCGTAGTCGTCCCAGATCACGCCGAGGGCCGGGTGGATCTCCATCACCGGCGCCGCGGAGGCGTTCAGCACGGGATCGAGAATGCTCGGCGCCTTCACCTTTCTGCAGGAGGACGTCATCCAGATGTGGGTGATGCAGCCGGGGCCTTCCACCTCCCCGAGCACGATCGTCTCCTGTGCGGGGATCTCCCAGTAATCCTGGTTCTTTCCCCTCTGATCCCAGCTTGCCAGTCTGCCGTTTCTGGCTTCCTTCAGTTTTGTCAGGTCCTTAAAGATTCCGGATACTCCACTCATACTATTCTCTCCTGTCAGATAAATTGATCAGCCTTTTACTGCTCCCGCGGTCATGCCCTCGACGATGTTCTTCTGGAAGAATCCGTAGAAGATCAGCTCGGGAATGATGATCATGACGCTGGAGGCAACGATTCCGCCGTAGTCGACGGTGTAGGTTCCCTTGAAGAACGAGGCCCCCATGGACAGCGTGTAGTCCGCGACGTTCCGCAGCATGACGGAGGCGTAGGGGAATTCGTTCCAGATATAAAGCACATTGAAAATGACCACCGTCGCGATCACGGGCTTCGACATCGGAAGGATCACGCGGAGGATCAGCTGCCACACGCTGCACCCGTCCAGAACCGCCGCCTCGTCGATCTCCACCGGGAGCTGCTTCAGGTAGTTGACGAGAAGCAGCGTGTTGAACGACACGGACGAAGCCGCGTAGGCGAAGACCAGCGCCCACTTTCCGCGGATCCCGAAGAAGATGTCCACCCGGTACACCGGAAAGAGGAGGATGAAGGGCGAGATCGAAAGCCCGAGGATCAGGTAGCGGAACAGCATGTCCGGGACGGCGCGGTGCACGAAATGCATTCTCGCCAGGACAAAGGAGCTCAGGAACGTACACACCAGCTCCAGCGCGAGGGCGAGGACGCACACGACGGCCGTGTTCCGGTAAAGCGTGAGATAATCCAGGGTGGCCAGCGCGTGCCGGTAGTTCTCCAGGTTGAAGGCCGTCGGCAGCGCCAGCGGATTGTTCATGATCTCCGCGTTTGTCTTGAAGGAAAGCATCAGCATCCAGGCAAACGGGAAGACGACCAGCACCGTCACGAGAATGATCAGAAATCCGTATACTCTTCTTTTTCCCTTTGCCGTCATGCCTCCGCGCCCTTTCTTTCACCGAACACCAGACTGTAGATTCCGACAATGATCAGGGAAATCACGAACGTCACCGTCGCCAGGGACATGCCGTATCCGTAGTCGCCGCTGGAGAACGTCATGGAATAGCTGTAGGTAACCAGCGTCTCCGAGAGGTGGTTGGGGCCGCCTCCGGTCGTCTGCTGGACCAGCTCGAAGATCTTGAATACGCCGGTGATGATCAGGATCGCCACCGTGGAGATGTTGGACTTCATCATCGGGATGATGATGTACCACACCTTCTGTCTCTCGGAGGCGCCGTCGATGTCGGCCGCCTCGAAGATGTCCTCCGGGATCATCTTGAGTCCCGCGATGAAGATCGTGGTCAGGTAGCCCAGCTGCTGCCAGAAGTAGATCACCGCCACACTGTAGGGCGAGAGGCGGTCCCCGCCGATCCAGGCCTGCTTCAGGTTCCCCAGGCCGATCGCGTCGAGGAGGCTGTTGAGGATGCCGATATTCGGATCCAGGATGTAGACCCAGATGATACCGCAGATGATGGGCGCGATGATCGCCGGCGAGAATATGAACGCCTTGGCGAAGTCACTGCCGCGGATCTTCTTGTTGAGAAGAATCGCCAGAAGGAACGACACCACGAGCAGCAGCAGAAACGCGGGAATGAACATCTCCATCGTGTTCCGGAAGGATCTCCAGAACAGGGGGTCCGAGAAGAGCCTTCTGTAATTCGTCAGGCCGTTGAACACCGGCTTCCCGAGGCCCGAGTATTTCGTGAAGCTGTAGGCGACCGCCATTCCGATGGGAATGATGATAAAGATCGTATACAGCAGCAGGGTGGGAATCATCAGTCCTGCCTTGTATCGTTTTTTGCTGAGCCAGTACATATCTTCTTCCTTTCAAGACTGCCCGACGGCACTCCGGACAGAATCTTCTGCCGCCGCATGGATGCTCCCACTGATAGAAAGAACGGGCATCGGCACCTCGCTGCCGATGCCCGTACAATATCTTTCGTGATACAGTGCTTCTGTCTGTGATCAGTAGGCCGCCGCCTGATCCATCTTGTCGAGGGCCTCGGACGGTGTGTAGGTGCCCTGGATCACGCCGAAGATCGAGTCATAGAGCTGCTCCTGAACCGCCGCGGAAAGGGTCTGGTCCGGGGCCGCGGCCGGTGACGGCCAGCCGGAGGCGAGATTTTCGATCATCGCGTTCATGGCGTACTGGGTCTCCGTCGCCTCGACGTCCTTGTAGCTGCTGGCCGGGAAGATGGATCCTGCGTAGGAGATCTCCGCGGCTTCTTCGCCGTAGTAGAAGTCAAGGAAAGCGAAGAGCGCTTCGCTGAGGGCCGGATCGCCCTCCACGGCGGCGCTGCAGACCAGCGGAGCGGACGGAACCTTCATCGCGATTTCCTGGGAGAAGTCGGTGTCCTCGAAAACCGGGCCCCAGAAGAAGCCGATCTGGTCGCCGATGTTGCTGTCGAATTCGGCGCAGTCCCACTGGCCCGTTCCGAACATGGCCGCGGTGCCGTTGTCGAAGAGCTGCTTGGCGTCAAAGTACTGAAGGGTCGTCATGTTCTCCGGGAAGGCGCCGGCTTCGGCCAGGCCCTGGATCTTCTCGAAGCAGGCCGTCAGAGCGGGGTTGTTGTACTTCTCTCCGCCGGCGGCGATGGTCTCATAGTTGTCCTCCCAGCCGTATCTGGAGAGGAATTCGTTGAACTCCCACATGGCGAAGGAGCTGTTCATGCTTCCGATGGAGATCGGCGTGACGCCCGCTGCCTTCAGGTCCTTGCACATCTGGACGAACTCGTCGTAGGTCGTCGTTTCCGTCGGATACGCGACGCCGGCCTCGTCGAAGATGGCCTTGTTGTAGAAGATGCCCTGGACGTTGCACTGATAGGGAAGGCCGTACTGGATGGAGCCGTTGTTGAAGGCGTTTTCCATTCCGTTGAGGGCGTCGTCGATTTCCTTGGATTCGGCGAGATAGCCGCTCAGATCCAGCAGGAGGCCGTTGTCCGCGTATTCCGGAGCCTCGCTGGCGTCGATCCAGAAGATCTCGGGAAGGGTGTTGTCCTGGGCGGCCAGCTTCATGTTGGTGGAGTGGGACTCCGTGTCGGAGGCGACGAATTCCACTTTGTACTGGCCTTCATACTTCTGGTTGAAGGTTTCCACGATCGTGTTGGTGACGGCTTCCTGCTCCGCCGGATTGGCGACGTGGATGCCGAAGCGGATCACTGTTTCATCGGCGGATGCGATGGTCTCGAATCCCGCCATAAGCCCGAGCGCAAGAACGCCCGCCGTACCTGCCACGAAAAGCTTCCTGAAAATGTTTTTACTCATAGCTTTCTCCTTTTTTGTTTGTGGAACCCGTTCCATACGGCTGTAAAGAAAAATCAGAACCTGGCGTGTTCTGAATGGGAATTGCGGATGTGGAACGCGTTCCACATCCCTTGAATTCATTATATTCTGATCACGGGAAATGTCAACCGTTTCGCGTCACTTTCCTGATTCTCGTTACTTTTCCCAAAAATGATTCCCC
>CACYDL010000049.1 GCA_902773195.1 uncultured Lachnospiraceae bacterium | reverse complement strand
CTCCACGTCCTCGAAGCCCGCGAAGACCAGCTTCTTCCGGAGGGGCGCCTTCGCCATGGCGAAGGTGTAGCGGCCTCCCTGGAAGTGCTCGTGGGTCAGGATGGAGCCGCCGACGATCGGCAGGTCCGCGTTGGAGCCGATGGTGTAATGCGGGAAGAGCTTCAGGAATTCCAGCAGGCGCACAAAGGTCATCCGGCTGATCTTCATCGGCACGTGCTCGCCCGACAGGACGATGCAGTGCTCGTTGTAATACACGTAGGGCGAGTACTGCATATACCACTGCTCACCTCCCAGGGTGAGGGGAATCAGGCGGATCGTCTGCCTGGCGGGATGGTCGAGGCGTCCCGCGTAGCCCTCGTTTTCCGGACAGAGCAGGCACTCCGGATAGGCGTTGGCCTTCTTCGTGAGAGCGGCCGCGATCGCCTTGGGATCCTTCTCGGGCTTCGACAGATTGATGGTGATGTCCAGCTCTCCGTATCTCGTGGGGGCGATCCACTTGCGGTCCTTCGCGATGCGGTACCGGCGGATGTAGTCGGAATCCCCCGCGAGCCTGTAGAAATAGTCCGTCGCCTTCACGGGATCCTCTTCGCGGAGGGCCCGGAACTTCCGGATGACCTCGCCCGGCCTCGGCGTCACGCAGCCCATGATCCTCGTATCAAAGAGGTCGCGGCTGGCGATGCCCCCGTCGATCCTTCCCCGGGCGACGGCGTCGTCCAGAAGGACGTCGAGGATCTCCTTCAGCGGTCTCTCCTCTCCCCCCGCCGCGTGAAATCCCGCCTCGGGCGAGACGTCCAGCACGTCAAAGATGCTGTTGGCGGCGTAGGTCATCTCCTCCTCGGGAATCAGATCGTGACTGACCGCGTAGGCGGTAAGAGACCTGACCGCCTCGATTACTCTCTCATTGCTCATGGCGTCCTCCGTTTTTGTGGAAAGCGGGCGTCTCGCGTCCCGCTCAGCTGACTGGTCTGATACCTATCATGACGCATGCCGCCGGAAAAATCAATGGCCGGAATCCCGTTTCGGCTGTTCTCATGTGCGAACATGCGGTCACGGGCGGCCGCAGGCCTTTGTGACAGAAGGCGCTCCGGGCGGCCGCCGGCCTTTGCGAAATAATGCGCCTCGGGCAGCCGCAGGCCTCGCGGCAGAAGGCGCCGCAGGCGGCTGTAAATCTTGCGAAATACCGTTCCTCGGACGGCCGCCGGCCTTGCGGGGGTTCCGCGGCACAGACGCCACGGAGCTCCGGCGGTATAGAAAGACCCCCGCCCCGAGGCGGAGGTCTGCTGCATTTTCAGAGCGCTTTAATGGATGTCCGGCTGGCTGCCCGTCACGGCGCGCCGGCCGCGGACGGCCGCTTACGCGAAATAGCCGCCCTTGATGTATCCCGTCGTGCCGCTGTAGGTGACCTGGTACCAGTTGTCCGAATAGGATTTCAGCACCTTGACCGAAGCCCCCTTGGGAATCACGCGGAGAATGTTGGCGCTCGAGGCCGTGGACCGGGAGCTCCTGAGGTTGACGTTGGTGGTCAGCTTCCTGGTCACGTTCGCCGACGGATCATTCGTGAAATAGCCCGACATGATGTAGCCGATCTTCGTCCCGAACCGCACCTTGTACCATTTGCTGTTGTACTTGCTCAGCAGGACGACCTGCTTCCCCGCCTTGATCACGCAGATGATGTTGGAAGAATTCTGCGTGGGCGTCTTCCGGAGGTAGATGTTCTTTGCCATCCTCCGGGTGTTGGTGGAATCGCCGCGGAAATACCCGCCGATGATGTAGCCGACCTTGCCGCCGTAGTAGACCTTGTACCAGTCGGCCCCGGACACCTTCGCGATCACGAAAACCTTGCCGCCGGTGGGGATCACGCCCATCTTGTTGGCGGCGGTCTGCTTCGGAGTGCTCCGCATCCGGATCGCCGTCACGACGTACTTGGTGTACTTGTCGCCGAACATGGTGAAGGGATCCGTGAGATAGGCGCCCGAGACGTAGCCCAGACGGCTGCTGTAGATCACCTTATACCAGCCGCCGGGCGCGGACGAGGCGATCTCGACGAAGGCTCCCTTCGGTATCACCGTGATGACGGACGAGCCCGTCGTGGCCTCCGTCCTCAGATTGAGCCGTGACGTAGTGACCCGGGAGTCGCCGGCTTTGATGGACGCGGCGGAAACGGACGCCGCGGTTAACACCAGGGTGCCGGCCAGCAGTGCCAGCAGAACCAGCCCCCTGAGATTCAGCTTTTTCATACCACAATCCTCCTTGATGCACCTTCCCGCTGTTTCTCAGGCTAAGAATATCATGTTCCCTGCCCGGGCGCAACGGTTCTGTACAAATATCCTTCATACATTATTAACCGAAATGATATGGTATGGTCACAGCCTGTTAACATTTTTTGTCTTTATTCTGTTTTTTACTCGTTTGCCTTGAGGCTCGAGACCATGTCGATCCGGCGGAGATGCCTTGTAAGCACGGCCCCGGTGAACAGCATGATGAGCAGCGTGCCCGCCGACGCGATCAGGTAGGATCTCAGGTTGATGTTCGCGAAGAAATCGTAGTTGTCGCCGATGGCGTACCGGAACATGAGGTCCGTCATGAGAAAGCCGCCGGGAAGGCCGAGAGCGATGCCGATCACCGTGAGCCAGATATTCTGCTCCATGTAGACCCTCGACAGCCTGCTGTTCCGGAAGCCCAGGACCTTGAGCGTCGCGAACTGGTACATCTTCTCGCTCAGCGACAGGATGCCCATGTTGTAAATGATGATAAAGCCCAGGAAGGCCGCGATCCCGATGAAAAGCCAGATCATGGAACTGATCATCTCCAGCATGGAGTTCATCTGCTGCCGGAGGGACGCGATGGACTGGATGGCCGTCACGCCGGCGAGGTCGGAGTCTTTGACGCCCTCGAGCACCTCCTTTGTGTAAAGGGCATCCGGACGGTATTCAAAGCCGAGGCCTTCATAGGCGGTCCGGGTCATGGAGAACTGCTGCAGCTGGGGATCCCGGCAGACGGACGCGACGCGGCTCTCCTGCCATTCCTCCTCCCCCATGACGTGCCAGCGGACCGTTCCGCCCAGGGACAGGCCGGCGCTCTTTCCCAGCTTCTCGGTGATGCAGATCGCGCCCGGGTCCTCCGTGCTGCCCTCGGTGCGGCCCGGCACTCCGTCCTCGATATCATAGGTCGTCATGTCGTGGCCCGAGATCCGGACCAGGCCTTCCGAGTCGTTCACCGTGATGACCGAGGTCTGGACGCTGCCCGCGGAATCCTCGTATTCGATCGCCACGGACTGAGTCGTGGCGTCTCCGTAGGCGCCAAAGAGGGCCGACAGCTCCTCTTCCGTGATATCCTCGCCGAGATTCAGCTTGCTGCCGAAGCTCTGGATCCCGCCGAACTCCCAGTCCAGATAGTGAAGAAGGGAATCCTGCATGCCGAAGGCGAGGACGATCAGCGTCGTGCTTCCCAGAATGCCGGCGACCGCCATGGCGCAGCGGGCCTTGTTCCGGGAGATGTCCCTCAGATTCCATTTCGTCGAGAACGGAAGGCGGGAGGTCAGTCCCTTTCCGCCCTGCCGCTTCACCCTGACGTTGGGGATCTCCTGGCGCAGCGTCTGGGCCGCCTTCTCCTTCAGGATCTTCCGGCAGGAGAGGAAGGAAACCAGGGTGATGGCCGCGACGATGGCGGCGGCCACGATGTAGTTTTTGGGAAGGACGTACAGGCGTCCCAGAGGAAGATCGAACATCTCCATCTCCATCCGGAGAAACGGCGTGCCGAGGACCGGTCCTCCGAGGACGAGTCCCAGGACGGCGGCGGCCAGGCTCACGAAGAAGCCGAAGCTCACGTAGTGAAGGCTGATCCTCCGGTTCCGGAAGCCGAGCGCCTTGAGGGTGCCGATCTGGATGCGCTGCCGCCTGACAAAGCGGTTCATGGTCGTGATGACCGAGAGGGCGGCGATGAAGATGAACAGGAACGAGAACATGCCCGAATAGGTATCGCCCTCCTCCGCCTCGGCTTTCAGCGTCGCGTAGGAGCCGGAGACGTCCCGCTCTGTGACGGCGGACACGCCTTCGATCTCATAGAGGGCCGCTCTCACCTCCTGCATCCGGGCGGCGAAGTCCTCCTTCTCCCGGCTGCCGCCGGAGAACACAGGGGCCGTCCCTTCCACGTCGACGACGGCTATCGGATACACCCAGGCCTCCGCCAGATCCTCGTCCAGGGCCGGATCCAGCGCCCGCAGGAACGCCTCTTTTTCTTCCGCGTCCGCGGTCCCGTCCTTGATCCTGCCCGCCAGGGAGGCCGCCGTCTCGAGATCCGCGTCCTCCAGGGAGAAGGACTCCTCCTCTTCCCCGTCCCCGTCCGTCAGAAGTCCCATGCCCTTCGCCAGGTCCAGAATGGCGTCGTAGCTCATTCCCATCCTGTGCATGAGGGCGGCCTGCCCGACGAGATCGGGCACCTCTTTGAATTCCTCCGACTTCAGGATCTGGTCAATGATGTACTGCTTCGGAAATTCCTTCATCGAGAGGAAGCCCCAGCCGAAGTCCCGCTGGCTCTGGAAGATGACCGATTCGTCCTGGACCGTATAGACGTGATCCGGCACGGAAATGATGCCGAGCACCGTCTCCTCCAGATCGCAGACGTCGAAATGAAGCGTCAGGGTGTCTCCGACCCGGATGTTTCTCTCCTTCGCGAAGGTGTAGTTGATCCAGATCCCCGTGGCGTCCGGATCGTAGGCCGCTCCGTCCCGGACACAGAAGGAGGAAATGTTCTTCTCCGGATCCTCCGCGTCCAGGAAGGTGATCTCCAGAGGCACGCGGGCGTCCGCTCCGTCCTCCTCCGCGTCCATCGTCATGGAGACGGTCAGCATCCGCTCGGCGTCCGCCACATGTTCCAGCGACCGGATCTTTTCCATGGTCTCCGCGCTGAAGCCCTCCCCGTAGATCCACAGATCCTGGAGATTGTAACGTTCATACTCTTTCTCGGCGCTGTACTTCATCCCGTCGGAATACGAGCTGACCCCGACGAAGGCGAACACCGCCAGAAAGACCATGCAGAAAATCGTAAAAAACTGGGAAAAGTTCTGTCTGATATCCCTTCTTAGCTTGGTAAACAGCATGATCGTTTCCCCCCGTCACCACTCTATGTCGTCGATATCCGCCGGCGACGCGTTTTCCTGCACACTCGCGATCTTTCCGTTTTTGACGCGGATCACCACGTCCGCGATGTCCGCGATCAGCGCGTTGTGGGTCACGATGACGACGGTGCTGCCGCCCTTGTCGGGACTGCACTGTTCTCTCAGGATCTTCAGGATCATCACGCCGGTACCCGAATCGAGCGCGCCCGTCGGCTCGTCGCACAGAAGCAGCGCGGGATTCTTGGCGATCGCCCTCGCGATGGATACCCTCTGCTGTTCGCCGCCGGAGAGCTGGTTCGGAAATTTGTCGGCGTGCTCCAGAAGCCCCACCTCCCGCAGGGCCTCCTCCGCGTTCTTCGGATGGGAGGTGATCTCTCTCACCAGCTCCACATTCTCCCGGACCGTGAGCGAGGGAAGGATGTTGTAGAACTGGAAGATAAAGCCCACGCTCTCCGCGCGGAAATCACTGAGCCTGTTCTCGTCGTACTTCGTGATATTTTCCCCGTTTACGATCACCTCACCCTCGCTGGGCGTGTCCATGCCCCCGATCAGGTTGAGCAGCGTGGATTTGCCCGCGCCGGAGGGGCCCAGGATGACGACGAAACGGCCCTCCCCGATGGAGAGACTCACGTCGTCCAGCGCCTTGAATTCCTTTTCACCGGTCTTGTATATCTTCGAAACATTTTTTAAAACCACTTTATCCATCTTTGTCTGCACCTCGATGCCTTTCTTTTAGTTAGATATATTTAACTAAAATGAGATTATAACACATAATATAAAAAAGAAAAGACTAAATTTAAATAAGTTGAATTCCCTGAAATACAGACGGCCTCTCCCGCACTTCAATCGCAGTTGGAAGACGTCTGCCCGATGTGGTATGATAGGCTCTGACTCACCGGGTGGCAGACGCCACGCCGGTCAGAATACATCGCGGCAGATAAGGAAAAGATATGGCGGCATTTTTCGGAGCGGAGGAAATATGGGGCGCGCGGACAGGCGCCGAAGAGATGGAACCGGTGATCCTCGCGGGCGTCTGGATCACGACGGGAAAGGAATTTGTCTCGGAGAGCGACTTCACTCATTCCATGGAGGAGCTGGCCGAGCTGGCGAGGGCCTGCTATATGGAGCCGGCGGAGACGGTGACGCAGCAGCTGCCCCGGCCGGACAACGCCCTCTACGTCCGCTCGGGAAAGGCGGAGGAGATCGCGGTGCTGGCGGACGCGCTGCACGCGGAGAGAGTCATTTTCAACGACACCCTCTCCCCCTCCCAGCTCCGGAACCTCCAGAAGGTGCTGAAGGTGCCGGTGATGGACCGGACGCGGCTGATCCTCGAGATCTTCGAGCGGAGAGCCCGGACAAGGGAGGCGAAGCTCCAGGTGGAGCTGGCCAAGCTCCAGTACCTGAAGCCGCGGCTGATCGGCCTGTGGGAGACACAGAACCGCCAGGGCGGCGCCTCGGGATCCATGTCCTCGAAGGGCGAGGGCGAGACGCAGCTTGAGATCGACCGCCGGACCATCGACCACCGCCTGAGCGAGCTTCGGCGGGAGCTGAAGGAGGTGAGCCGGGAGCGGGAAACCCAGCGGAAAAAGCGCAGGAGCTCCAGGCTGCCCCTCGTCGCGCTGGTGGGATACACCAACGCGGGCAAGTCCACCATTCTCAACGCCATGCTCGACCGCTGGGCGCCGGAGACGGCCCAGGAGGAGAAAAAGGTCTTTGAGGCGGACATGCTCTTCGCCACGCTCGACACGACGGTCCGGAAGATCCGGATCGAGAGGGGCCGTGAGTTCCTGCTGTCGGATACGGTGGGCTTTATCCACCGGCTGCCCGCCGCCCTGGTGGAGGCCTTCAAATCCACCCTCGAGGAGATCACCGAGGCAGACCTCCTCCTCCAGGTGGTGGACGGCTCCGACGAGCACTGGCAGGATCACGTCCGAGTCACCAAAAAGACCATCGGGGAGCTGGGCGCCGGCCACATTCCCATGATCACGGTCTTCAACAAGGCCGACCTGTGCGTCCCGCCCGTGAGCTACCCCCGGAGGGGCCTCCGGGAGGAGCGGGTCGACGGCGAAAGAAACGAAAACGTCTATATATCGGCAAAAGAAAAAGCGTCGATCACCCTGCTGACCGACGCGGTGCTGGAAAAGCTGGAGAGCGGGGACGTGGAGAGGGAATACCTCATCCCCTACCGCATGGGCGGCGTCCAGGCCTTCCTCATCGAGAACGCCCGGGTGCTGGACATCCGCTATCTGGAGGAGGGCACCCGGCTCACGGTCCGCTGCGGCAGGGACGTCGCCGACCGGGCCGATAAAATGCTGGAAAGCCGCTGAAGGAAGCCTTCGAAGCATCCGCCTTCGATCACTCTTGGTGTGGCAAGGAATTCCATCGTCTGATATAATAAGAACCGATATGATAATGACAGCGCCGGAAAAGGCGTCCGCCTTCCTCCGGCGGCGGGAACCGGTCCGTTCTGCGCGGATTCCCGCAGCCCTGCGCCATCACGCGGCAGCGCCGCTGCCGCCTGTCTAACCGTCAGAAGAGAGGTACCGCTATGTCAATCTTGTCCAGTCTTCTTCAGCAGCTGATCAGCCCCGATAACGAGGAGGAAGTCACCGAGCGCCCGTGCCCCAACTGCCCGAGCCACTGCGCCATCGCCGGCCAGGGCGCCTGCCCCGAGTGCGAGCCCTATAAGAAAAAGCTGATTGACCAGATCTACAACGTCCGCCACCTGGACGAATTCTACGATCGTTACGAGGTGACCGGGCCCACGCAGATCAGCGTCTCGGGGAAGGTCACATGTCCCGTCTGCGGGGCTCATTCCGCCAATCCCTATATCTGCGAGTACTGCGACAGCCGGATCTCGGACGCGCCCGAATCCTCCGGAAAGATCCAGGTGGAGAAGGCCAGCGATATCCCCAATCCCATCATGGACGCGCAGGATATCATCTTCGAGCGTTTTGACGCGGTCATCAAGAAATACACCTCCTCGAAGGAGTCCAGAAGCCTTCTCGGAGATCTGTTCGACGCGCTGACCGGCGGCGACGACGACGAGGACGACTCCCTCGGCGCCAAGATGTCCGAGGCGGAGATCAAGGAGGCCGCGAAGCTCTACAAGATGGACGTCGCGGACTACCTGACGGGCCTCGACAACGGGACCTGCCTTACGCTGAAGGGCAAAAAAGCCGCTGATCAGCAGGCGCAGACCTCTTCCGCGGCCTCGGAGCCGGCCGCCTTCGGTCTTCCGGGCATCGCGGGCCTTGGCCTGCTGAGCTCCGCGCTGATTCATCAGACGGAGATACAGCCGCATTTCTACAAGCCACCGACCTCCGGCAATCTCTTCACCTTCACCCTCGGCGGCCCGCAGACCGGCGGCCTGCACGGCGCGCAGGGACAGAAGCCCCCGCTTCAGTGGGGGCTCAAGCCCGGCCAGAACCAGGGAAACCCCAAGCCGGGACAGATGTCCGGAACGCCCAAGCCGGGACAGAATCTGTGGTCACAGAAGCCCGGACAGGGTCTCTGGGGCATCAGGCCCGGCCAGAACCAGGGGCTTTCGCACGCCGGGCAGACCCAGTTCAATCCCGGGGATTACGAGCTGCCGCTCCACCCCAGCCTGAGAAGTCAGACCCGGGGCGGAGACAAGAGCGGAGACAGAACCCCCGAAAGATCCGGACCCGAGCCCGGAGACCGGCACGAACACAAGGAATAGTCAATAAGCTCACGTAACGGACAGCCATGCTTCAAGGACAGAAGCATGGCT
>CACYDL010000048.1 GCA_902773195.1 uncultured Lachnospiraceae bacterium | reverse complement strand
GGCGTGCTACTGCTGGACGAGCCCCTCTCCAACCTGGACGCCCGCCTCAGGCTCCAGACGAGGGAGGAGATCCGCCGGATCCAGAGGGAGACCGGCATCACCACCGTTTTCGTCACCCACGACCAGGAGGAGGCGATGAGCATCTCCGACATGATCGTCGTGATGGAGGCCGGCGTGGTGCAGCAGATCGGCAGGCCTCAGGACGTATACGACGACCCCGTAAATCTCTTCGTGGCAAAATTCCTCGGCACGCCGCCGATCAACGTCTTTGACGGAACCGTGAAGGGCGGGAAGCTCTATATCGGCAGCGAATGCGTCATGGACGTTCCCGGCGTCGGGGACGGGGACGTGGCGGTGGGCATCCGCCCTGAGGGCTTCATGCCCTCGAAGGACGGCGTCCTCACCTGCGGCCTGAAGGCGGTGGAGGTCATGGGACGCGACACCAGCGTGGTGGCGACCCACGACGCGTTTACCGGGCAGGAGATCCGCGCGATCATCCGTTCCGACGAGCGGCCGGAGGAAAAGGGCGCGACCATCCGGTTTGACGTGAAACCGGCCAAGGTGCACATTTTTGACAAGGAGACCGGCGCGAGAATCCGCGCGGAGAGGGTTTCAGATGGGAAATAAAAGCTGGAAAGCACTGCTTTATCTTCTTCCTGCCATGATCTTCCTGGGAATCTTCATGGTCTATCCGCTCTTCGACGTCCTGATCTACTCGTTCGAAGAGGGATACAACTCGGCGTCCCAGACGTTCTTCGGGACGGGAACCTACAACTATTCCTACGTGCTCCGCGACCCGTATTTCCTGCAGGCCCTCCGGAACACCTTCATTCTCGTGATCATCACGGTGCCTCTTTCCACCGGCATCGCGCTGCTGATCTCTGTCGGCCTCAACTCCATCAGGCCGCTCAGGGAGCTGTATCAGACGGTCTTTTTCCTGCCCTACGTGACCAACACGCTGGCGGTCGGCCTTGTCTTCATGATTCTCTTCAAGAAGACCCCCTACTCGGACGGCTTCGTCAACATGATCATCCGCTGGTTCGGGGGAAACGCCGTCGACTTCATCGACGGTCCCTACTGGGCCAAGATGTTCGTGATGTGCTTCTACACGGTCTGGGTGGTCCTGCCCTTCAAGATTCTGATTCTGACCAGCGCGCTGGCCTCCGTCAATCCGGACTACTACAAGGCGGCCAAGGTCGACGGCACGTCGGACACCCGCATCTTCTTCCGCATCACGCTTCCGATGATTTCGCCCATGGTTTTCTATCTCATCATCACCGGCTTCATCGGCGCGTTCAAGGCCTACAGCGATGTGGTCGCGATCTTCGGCACGGATCTCAACGCCGCCGGGATGAATACCATCGTCGGATACGTCTATGACATGCTCTACGGCAACAGCGGAGGATATCCGTCCTACGCCTCGGCCGCGGCCCTGATTCTCTTCGTGATCGTCCTGACGATCACCTGCATCAACCTTCTCGTCAGCAGAAAGACCGTGCACTATTCCTGAGAAGAACACCGTTTTCGGGTGCCCTCCGCGCGGATGACGTCCCGGAGAACGAGTCTTTGTCAGTACAGGGAGATGATCTTAAGATGGATAAACATCAGGATTATGAAAAAATAGAGAGGAGAGCCAGGCGGAACAAAAGGATCAAAAATACTGTGACCTACATCCTTCTGTCCGTCTGGGCGGTGGTGGTTCTGTTCCCGTTCTACTGGATGATACTCACCTCCGTGAAGAGCTACGGCTCCTACAACTCCGAATACGTCCCGAAGCTCTACGCGGCTTCCCCGACGCTGCAGAATTACAGGGACGCCTTCACCGAGGTTTCCCTCGGACGGTATTTCATGAACACGCTGATCTTCACGGTCATCACGACGGCGCTGATGATCGTCGTCATCGTGCTGGCTGCCTTCGCCTTCTCCAGGCTTGAATTCAAGGGCAAGAACCTTCTTTTCACGCTGTTTCTCTCGCTGATGATGATCCCCAACGAGCTGGTCATTATCACGAATTTCGTGACGATCACCAACTGGGGCATGAGAAACACCTTCCTGGGCCTCATCCTGCCTTCGGTGACATCGGTCTTCTATATCTATCTGCTGAAGGAGAATTTCGAGCAGATCCCGGATGAGCTCTACAAGGCGGCCAAGGTGGACGGCACCTCGGATTTCCGGTACCTGACGAGGGTGATGATTCCGATCTCGAAGCCGACCATCATCACGATCATCATCCTGAAGGTGATCGAATGCTGGAATTCCTACGTGTGGCCGCGCCTGATCACCGACGACGAGGCGTACTTCCTGGTATCCAACGGAATCCAGGAGATCCGGGAGAACGGCTTCGGGCGGGAGAACATTCCCGCGATGATGGCCGCTGTCGTCGTGATTTCGGTGCCTCTGATCGTTCTGTTCCTGATCTTCCGGCGGAAGATCATGGCGGGCGTATCCAGGGGAGGCACCAAGGGATGACCGCGTTTCCGAAAAACAGTCGAGGCGCCCTGTCCGGGCTGCCTCTTATACCGGGAGGTACGGGAAGATGAAAAAAACCATAAAGATGACGGCGGTCCTCCTTCTTTCGGCGCTCGCCTGCGCCTCGCTCACCGGCTGCCACGGCTCCCGCGGGTCGGCGGGCTTCGTGATCCCGTCCGAGTTCAACACCTCCAAAAAGTACGAGATCACGTTCTGGGCGAAGAACGACACCAACAAGACGCAGACGCAGATCTACAACAAGGCGATCGGGGATTTTCAGAAGCTGTATCCCAACATCACCGTCAACATGCGCCTCTACACGGATTACGGGAAGATCTACAACGACGTCATCACCAACATCGCGACGGGGACGACGCCGAACGTCTGCATCACCTACCCGGACCACATCGCGACGTACATGACCGGCGACCAGGTCGTCGTTCCTCTGGACGAGCTGATCGGGGACGAGACCTACGGCCTCGGCGGGAGCGGGCTTCTCTTTGATTCCCCCGCGAAGGACGAGGTCGTCGCGGAATATCTCGACGAATGCATTCTCGGAGAACACTACTACGCCCTGCCCTTCATGAGATCCACGGAGGCGTGCTATATCAACAGGACCTACGTGGAGCAGCTCGGCTATGAGATCCCGGACATTCTGACGTGGGATTTCATCTGGGAGGTCTCCGACGCCGCCGCGCAGAAGGACGGATCCGGCAATTATGCCCTGAACGGGCAGAAGGTGCTGATTCCCTTCATCTACAAGTCGACGGACAACATGATGATCCAGATGCTCCGCCAGCTCGACGCCGGCTACTCGACCGAAGAGGGAGAGATCGAGATCTTCAACGATACGACGAAGGAGCTGCTGGAGGAGATTGCCGACCACGTGAAGAGCGGCGCCTTCTCCACCTTCAAGATCTCGGGCTATCCCGCCAACTTCCTCAACGCGGGACAGTGCGTCTTCGCCATCGACTCCACGGCCGGCTCCACCTGGATGGGAACCGACGCCCCTCTGTCGGATATCAGCGAGGACAAGCTCGTGAGGTTTGAGACCGCGGTGCGGCCGGTGCCGCAGTTCGATCCGGATTCCCCCAGGATGATCTCCCAGGGACCGTCCGTGTGCGTCTTCAACAAGACCGATCCCCAGGAGGTCCTGGCCTCCTGGCTGTTCGCCCAGTATCTTCTGTCCGACGAGGTCCAGACCGCCTACTCCGAGACCGAGGGCTACGTCCCGGTCACCACGAAGGCGCGCGACACGGAGGCGTACCGCGATTATCTCGGGCGCAGCGGGGAGAACAACAGCACCTACTACGACGTGAAGATCGCGGCCACGAAGATGCTGATCGAACACACGTCGGATACCTTTACGACGCCGGTGTTCAACGGCTCCACCTCCCTCCGCGACGCCGCGGGACAGCTGATCGAAAACGTCGTCAAATCCGTCAGGCGGAAGGAGAAGGTGAACGACAGCTACTACGACAGCCTGTTTGCGGACGTGAAATCTCTCTACCGGCTCGACCAGCTCTCGAAGAATGAGGAAAACGGCGGCAGACAGGAGCTGGGCCCGCTTCCGGCGGCCTCGAAAGCGCTGATCGCGGTCCTGATCGCCGTGTGGGTTCTGATTCTTCTCTATCTCGCCGCGGACCGGCTGCGGCGCCGTCGCGGATGAGAACCGCGGCGCATCGCGGATAAGAGTTGTAGACATTTCAGAAAAAATGCGTATAATAGAGTTGTTGTGAATAGGAGCCGGCATACCGGCAGGAATTGAAAGGAAGATGAGACAATGAAGAAAGCATTTGTAGCGGCGCTCACCCTCGCGGTGGCGTGCGGAATGGTAGGATGCGGTTCGACCAAGAAGGCTGAGAGCACGGTTTCTTCCGCGGCGGCGGCAGCGGAATCTGCGGTTTCAGAGGCGGCTTCCGAGGCTCAGGCGGCGGTTTCAGAGGCGGCTGCGGCGGCTGACGAGGCGGTCTCCGAGGTCGTTGCGGCGGCTGATGCGGCGGCTGACGCTGCTTCGACGGTGGAAGAGGCGGCTGACGAGGCGGTCTCCGCAGTGGAAGAGGTTCCGGACGCGGTCGTCTCCGCGGCTGAGAATACGGTGGAAGAGGCCGCTTCGGTGGCAGAAGAAGCAGTCGACGGGGCTGCCGACGCTGCGGCTGCGGCTCTCGGAACGGCAGCGGCTGCTGTCGACGGACTTGCGGCTGACGCCGCCTCGACGGTGGAAGAAGCGGCCTCTGTCGTGGAGGACGCTGCGGCTGCGGCTGCGACGGTGGCCGAGGATGTCGCGGGCGCTTCCGTCGCCGAAGACGTCGAGTCCGGCGCGGAGGAGATGCTCAGCGTGATGTCCTTTGATGAATTTGCGGCGGCGGATGTGGACGCTCCCGTCATGGTCGAGACCTATGTGCAGGCCAAGCAGGCCTGGTATGAGGAGCAGGAGACCGCCACTGTCTATACGCAGGACGAGGAAGGCGCTTATTTCGCGTATGACATGCACTGCACGAAGGAAGACTACGACAAGCTGACGGAAGGCCAGAAGATCGTGATCACCGGCTACAAGGGTGAGTGGAGCGGAGAAGTCGAGATTGTCGACGCGACGTTCGAGCTTGCCGACGGCAATTATGTCGCTGAGCCGGAGGATGTCACCGCCCTGCTGGGAACCGACGACCTTGCCGGCCATATGAATGAGAAGGTCGCGTTCAAGGGCCTCACGGTGGAAGCCGCCGAAGAAGGCGGAGACGCCGCGTTCCTTTACAACTGGGACGGCTCCGGACAGGAAGGCGACGACCTGTACTTCAAGGCTTCTCTTGACGGCGAGACCTATACCTTCGTCGTTGAGTCCTATCTGTGCGACAGCTCCAGCGACGTCTACAAGGCAGTCAAGGAGCTCAAGGTCGGCGATACGATCGACATGGAAGGCTTCCTGTACTGGTATGAAGGCGCTCAGCCGCACATCACTTCCGTGACGGCAGCCTGAGACCCGGAACACTCCGGGCATCGCGGAAGCAGAGCGCTTCCGGGGCAATGAATACGCAAGGGACGTTCCTTAAGGGGACGTCCCTTTTTTCTATCATGGGAAACATCGTTTTCCATGATATTTAAAAGACTCCGTGAGGAGGCGCACGCCGCACACAGGAAGGTGTCAAAGCTGCCATGCGGCGGCGCGCAAAGACCGCCAGGCTCCCCCCTCATGAATGAAGGGAAGGGGCGTTGAAGTCCGCCTGCGGACGTTGTTCGGCCGGCAGCGCAGGGTGTCCGGCCTGAGAATGAAAGCGCGTGAGAGCAAATGAAAGTGGAAGAAAGACGGAGGCCGTGCTAGGATAGAATCAGAAAAACTGAATCAGACGGGTAAGAAGAGGAGAATCCGCGCGGTTCTCCTCTTTTTTGTGCGAAGAGACGGGAGAACCCGTCTCTTCGCCCGTCCGGGGAAAAGAAAGGAGACCGAATGAAAGCAGAAAGACTGAGAAACATCGCGGTTTGCGCCGTCCTGATTCTGGCGGCGGCCTGCGCCGCTCCGGCCGGGGCGTCCCCCGGGGGAAACGCCGTGATCGACGCGGAGCGGAAAGCCTCCCTCACCTTCGTCAAGGTCCGGGAGAACAGCGGCGCCATGATTGAGACGGGGGGAAGGAGGGACGACCCGCCCGGCGCGGAGAAGATGAGCGGCGTGCGCTTCGGCGCGCTGAGAATCGCCGGCATGGAGACCGTAACAGACGCGGACGGAACCGGGACGTATTTTACCGGCCTCGACGCGTCCTTCGCCGCTCTCCTGGCGGAAAACGGCGTCCGCGCCGCATCCGTCAGCAAGGGCGGCCGGACCTGCTATACGGCCGATGCGCTGCAGGAGGCGCTGGCGGAGCTCAACGCCGTGCCGGGAGACGTGCCGGGCGGCGTCCTGATCAACCGGTTCGTGAAAAACCACAGCGGGACGAGGCACAGCCCGGAGACAGGGGCCGATGGGGCAGCGTCGCTGGATAACCTGCCCCAGGGACTGTACCTCGTCGCGGAAGAGAGCAGGGCCGGATCCGCGGCCGGAGGAGGCGGTGATTCGGCTCCGGAGGTATTTCACAATATCTCCGATCCGCTCCTCGTCAGTCTTCCGATGACGGATCCGGCGGACGGGGCTTCCTGGATGTACGACGTCACTGTCTATCCGAAAAATCAGACCGTCAGAATTCCGAAGTATATCGTGAGTGCGGACGACGGGGACACGCTGCGGGAGACGGAGGACCTGGAGATCGGACAGCGGGTCCGGGAGATCATCGTGTCCGGCGTCCCCGCGGTTCAGCGCACCGGGGAGGGGGAACGGAGCCGGGACTACGAGTCCTACGAAGTCACGGACACGATGGAGAAGGGACTGTCCTTCGCGGAGCTGATCTCCGTGCGGCTGGGCGCCGCGGTATCCGGCCCGGAGAAGTTGGGGGATTTCAGCCGGTTCGCGGTCCTGGCCTCCGGCAGGGACTACGAGCTGCTGCACGGGGAGAGCGGCGCGCCCCTGACGTCCGCCAACGCCGCGGGCTGCGGGAGCTTCCGCGTGAAGCTCCTGGACGCCGGGCTGGACCGCCTGAATGCGCTGAAGGGGGAGGGCCAGCTGCTGGTCGAATTCGAGGCGGTCGTCACCCGCGGCGCGGAGGACGGAAACGGAAAGATCCATACGAACAAGCCCCGGCTCACCGTGAAGAACGCCAACACGGAGGCATATACCGTGGGCGGAAACGAGCCCGGTATCTTCACCTACCGGATCAGACTGAAAAAAAACGGGGTCTCCGACGCCTCGAAGGTGACGTTTGCCGTCGCGAGAGACGGGAAAACCCTGAAATTCGTGAAGGAGAAGCCGGGCATCTACCATCCCTGGGACGCGGATCTCGACCGGGCGGAGGGGGAGCCCGCGGCGGAGGACGTGTCTCCGGCCCCGGACGGCACGCTCACGCTCCGGGGACTGGACGCCGATACGTACCAGTTCACCGAGAAGACGACGGAGAGCGGCCATGAGCTGCTGAAGTCCTCCTTCCGCGTCGAGCTTCGGGGCAGCAGCCCACCCGACGGGAACCTGAGGGAGGCCATCCTCAGGACAGAGGACGGCAGCGCCGCCCTGACGGTCAGCAGGGGCACGGCCGGCCTGGCGGTCGACAATATGCGCTCCATCATCCTGCGAACCGGCGGCAGGGGCGTGAAGGCGTACTACATGGGGGCGCTGCTGCTCTTTATCCCGGCGCTGCTCCCGTTTATGGCGGGCCGGAAAAAAGAAGAAAGAAAGGGGCGGAAATGACGGGACAGGCGGGAAGACCGGCGCCGCCGGCGGGGAAAGAACCGTTTTCTCCGGCGGGGGAAGAACCGGTATCTCCGGCGGGGAAAAGACCGCCGCTTACAGCGGGGAAAAGGCCGTTCCGTCTTCCGGCGGTCCTCCTCATCGCCGCGGCTGCGTCCCTTCTCGTCTGGCCCTCGCTGTCGGATTCCGTGACGGAAATCCACAGGATCTCCTGCCTCAGGGGCTTTGCCGGCCTGTCCGACGGCCTGTCGGACGATGAGTCGGCGGCGGTTCTGCGGGCGGCGGAGGCGTACAACAGAAAGATCGAAAAGAGACAGGAGGGCCGTCTGTTTCAGTACGGAGGGGAAGGCGCCTCCGACCGGGAGTACGAGTCTGTCCTCGCGGGAGGGTCAGACGGGATCATGGGGTATCTGGAGATCCCGGCCATCGGGGTCCATCTTCCCGTCGCCCACGGCACCTCGTCGGAGGTTCTGGAATATGAGTGCGGCCATATGTACGGAAGCTCGCTTCCCAGCGGCGGACCGTCCACCCACGCGGTCATCGCGGGGCACACCGGACTTCCGACCGCGGAGCTGTTTAACGGCCTGACAAAACTGGCGGCCGGCGACCGCTTTCTGATCCATCTCCCCGGGACCATCCATGGATACGCGGTCAGGAGGATCAGGGTCGTGCTGCCGGAGGAGGAGAGCCTGTACCTGCAGATTGAAAAAGGACGGGATCTCGTCACCCTGTACACCTGCACGCCCTACGGGATCAATGACCACAGGCTGCTGGTGACGGGGGAGCGGGTTCTCCCGGATCCGTCCGGTGAGACCGGAGTTACGGAAACACTGAGAGTCGACCGGATCAGCCGGAAGGCGGTGCTGAGAACGGCGGTCCTGGCGTCTCTGCCGGCCGCCGCGGCCGCCGCCGGATGGTTCGGGCTCTCCTCCGGCGGAGGAAAAAAGAAGAAGGGAGGAATTCAATGACGTTACGAAACTTGTTGAGACGGGCGGCTGTTCTTGCCGCCGGCGCTGCCGCGGGAGCCGCCCTGCTGACGGCCGTCCCCGGCGTCTCCGCGCAGGCCGATACCGGGAAGAAGGTCGGAGGAGGAAGCCTGACCATTTCTTATTACGACAGCGTCGACGGGAAGGAACCGGTCCGCGGGGCGGAGTTTACATGCATGAAGATCGCCGAGGCGTCGGAGCGGGCAGAGGGGAACCGCCTCGCAGCCTCGCTGGAATCCCTGATAAGGGGGAAGGACGGAGGAAAGATCGCCGTGGGGCCGGAGACGGCGGCGGAGGAGATTCTGCCGGATGTCCTGGAGGCATACCGGGGCGGCGTGCCCGGGGGACTGAAGCGCGCCGGAAGAACCGGACAGGACGGAAAATGTGTGATCGGGGGACTTGACGACGGCGTCTATCTCGCCGCGGAGACGGATCCGGCGGAGGGACATCTGCCGTCCGGGCCGTTCCTTTTCAGCATTCCGTCCGCATCGGAGGAAGGACGGGAGGTCCGTGACCTGTCGGCGGAGCCGAAGGCCTCCCCCTGCGGGGAGCTGGTGATCGCGAAGGAGGTCTCGGGAAACGGAGGCGACAGGAGGAAGGCGTTTACCTTCGAGATCGTCCTCGGGGCGGAGGGTTCCTTCCGCTTCGAAAAGAGCGACGGATCCTCAGGGACGATCGCGTCGGGCGGGACGATTCTTCTCGCCAACGGCCAGAACGCCGTCATTCGCGGCATTCCCGCCGGCACCGTTTACCGCGTCACGGAGCGGGAGGCCGGGCAGGACGGCTACCGGACCGATTCCACCGGCTCCTCGGGGCGAATCGGAAGGAAGGTGACGGCGAAGGCTTCGTTTATCAATACGAAATACGCCGGATACGACAGAGTGCCGACGCCCGGGACGGGCGAAACGACCGGAACGTCCGTGACCGGCCCGGTCAGGACGGGAGACGCCTCGGGGGTGCTCCGGTGGGCGTTCGCGGCGTGTGCCGCGCTGCTTTCGGCGGCCGTCGTGATGTACAGGAATAGAAAAGGAGGAAAGACGTCATGAAGAAAAAGAGAAAGAGAGCACTGGCACTGCTGGCGGTTTTTCTGTGCCTGACGGTTTGGGCCGCGTCGGGACCGGGTCTGGCGGCCGGTCCCGAGACCGGATTCGGCTTCCCGGGCGCCATCGGGAATTCGGGGACGGAGAACCTGCCGCAGCCCATGTCCGAGGCGGAGGAAATGCCGGAACCGGCCATGGTCGTGCCGGCAGCGGCCATGGCGCCGGACTGGGCGGCTTCGGACGATCCCGGCGCAGGAGGGGATGACGGGACGGCGGGGGCCTCGATGGAAGTTCCTGCCGGAGAGTCTTCAGAGGAATACGCGGGAGAAACCGGGATCACCCCTGACGGACCGCCGGACGGCGCCGGGGAGGCGCCGGGAGGAGAACCGGGGGAAGAACCGGGGAGCGCGGGGGACGCCCTGACGGAGGATCAGACGGAGGATACTCCGGCGGAACGTACGGAGGACGAGGCGCCGGAGAGCCCGGAGGAAACAGGGGAGGAAGACCCGGCGGAGACAGAGCCGGATAATCCCGGAGAAGCGGAATCGGAGAGCCTGGCGGAGACGGAGCCGGAAAACCCCGGAGAAGAGGAATCGGACAGCCCGGCAGAGACGGAGCCGGAAAACCCCGGAGAAGCGGAACCGGACAGCCCGGCGGAGACGGAGCCGGAAAACCCCGGAGAAGCGGAACCGGACAGCCCGGCGGAGACGGGGCCGGACAGCCCCGGAGAAGCGGAACCGGAAAACCCGGAAGGAACGGAATCGGACAGCCCGGAGGGGACGGAACCGGAAGACCCGGAGGCGGCGGAGCCGGAGAGCGCGGCGGAGGAACCGACGGAGGAAAACAGCACGGTGCGGGAGCTGTCGCCGGAGGACATGACGCCGGCGGAGCTGGTGGCGGAATCCGACCTGAGAAGGATTCTCGGCGACGGGGTGGATGAGGAAATCGATCCTTCCGTCGACGCCGTGGCCGTCATACTGGCCAAAAACCGGGAAGATGAAGGACTCAGGCAGATGGCCGCCGAGAAGTCGGGAAAGACGGAGGAGGCAGCGGCCGCCGCGGCGGCCGCGATTCTCGAAGGAGACGTCCCGGTGCCGAAGGAAATCGTCGACTCCGCCCTGAACGCGGGCATTGTGGACGAAAGCGAGATGTCCCGGGATTCCCTTCTGGGAAAGGCGTCGGCTCTTCTGACGGCGGACGTATACGCGGACGAGCTTCCCGGAAACCGGACGGAAGGGCGGGGAATCGATTTCGTTCCCGCCCCCACGAAGGCGGAATCCATGTGCTATCTGTCGGACTTCGTTCTCGCGAAAAAGAGGGACGGAACGGGAGACTGGGACGAGGAGAGCGATCTCTCCGACGAGGAGGGAACGAAGGCGGAGGGTTACGATTTCAGGGGCCATGATCTCAGCGACGCCAATCACGTGGTCAGAACCAACGACGACGTGATTTACACCCTGTGCTACGCGACGGCGCTGAACGACGCGTATCTCTACAACACCATCAGAGGCGTGAGGCTCTACGTCAGCTATACGCTCCCCGTCGGCCCTGAGATGGCGTCCTTTCACCTGGAAGCCATGCCCTGGCTGAAGGATCCTGTCGTCGTGTCCGGCGACGGCACCCAGACGCTCACGGGTTACCGGGCGCTTCCGGATACGGAGGCGGTGCTGGGCGACGGGACCCGGGAGCTCTATTCCGTTCCCGGAGCAGGCACCGTCAACTGTGTCGTCAGCATTCACGACATGGAAAACCGCTCTTCGCTGAAGCCGTCCTTCCGGGCGTGGATCGCGCTTACGGACAATACGGTTATTCCCGATGCGGAGAACGGGATGCGGGAAGCGGATCAGGGAAATGTGACCTCCGAGGTGAGCATCACCTGCGCGCCCTATGTGGAGCTTTCCTTCCGGCTCGCCCCGGTGACCCTCAGCTTCTACCGGGAGCTCGAGGCCCATTTCAATCCGGAGGACTGGACGGAGACCAGGCGGGAGAAGGGCAGGCTCAAGAATTTCAATTTCTATCTCAGAGCGGCAAAGCCGGGGGGCAGCGACAAGGGGATCAGCAGGATCGATACATCCAGGCCCATCCGCGTCGCCTTTGCGCTGGAGAACACCGGAAATCCGGATCTGCCCGGCGACGCCGGACTGTACGACGTGAGGACGCACGAGATGACCGACGGGGAGACGGGCCTGCCCTCCGGCGCGATCCACCCCGGAACCGTGACCCGCTCCGACGACGGCGGGCCGGACATGTACGCCACGGTCAGAACCTTCAACGGCTCCGGCTCGAGTTATTCGACGGCGGACGCGGCGGCCAGGGGAACGGGGAAGATCACCGGATACCGGGACGACGGGACGGGCAGCATCGGCTGCGCGTCGGAGGGAGGCCGTTCCTTCTTTTTCTTTGAGATCGATCCCGCCGGCATCACGCGGACCGGCGCCGGAGAACTGCTGTCCTTCGGCCATATCATGACGTTTCAGAAGCAGGAGAAGATGAACGGGCAGCTCCCGGAGTACTCCCTGAAGATTCAGGGGATCCATGTGACGGCCTACGACCGGATGAGCGGGGAACTGTGCGTGTTCGATCAGCCCGGGGCCCATATGACGAGCTCGAATCAGATCACGGGCGAGGGCTCCTGGAACGTGTGGCTCTATCCCTCCCACGGGAGAAGGGGCTCCGGCTTCTATACGACCTCTTCCCAGTCGACGGACGGCAACATAGGCTACGGGGCGGATTTCTTTCTGATGTCGGACGGAGGAAGAACGCCCTCCGAGACAAATCCGAGGATCGAGAAGAGCCGCTACACCTGGATTCTCTGGGACGGCGTGACGACGGAGCCTTACCTGATGCCGTCGACGGGGCTTCCCTACGTCACGGGATACAACGACGCTTTCAGGGTGGCCTGGATCACGAGGGGGAACGGCGAAGCCTTCGCGTCGGAGGAGGAGATGAAGGAGTCCTCCGACATCGCCCTGGGCCGGATGAACGCGGAGGACTTCTCCGTCTGCGGCGGGGATCTTCTGTACTTTTCCTCCTATGAGGAGGCCTGCCGCAGCGGGACCGTCGTGGGAGCCCTGGTCGCGACCTATGATTTTGTGCAGGAGACCGGGACCAGGAGCGAATTCGGTCTCACGATCCGGATGAAGACGAAGGAGAATCCCGGCATCATCGGGGATACCGCCGTTTTCACCCAGTCGCTGGTCACCTTCGACGACGATTCCGCGAAGCGCTATGATTACGCGGCGGAATCCGCCCGACAGAGAAGCGGGGAAAGACCGGCCCCGCCGCCGTCGTTCGACGGAGAGCACGCCGTGCTGACGAAAAACCTGTTTCCGGCGGAAAGGGATTACCGCGCCACAAGATACGACGAAGGAGGGGTGGCGGATCCGGACTCCATGACGGCGGAGAATACCGCGATGAAGGGAACGTCCATCCACATCGACGGGTACGATCTTGTCGTGCGGGAATATGCCGGGGAGCTGGGAGAACAGACGGTCGTCACGGAAGATACCGCTTCGCTGCAGAAGGTGCTGTTCCGCACCTGCGTCTCGCTGGAGACCGCCGCGGAGACGGTGTCGGGAGCGGGCGGCACGATCCTGCTCCCGCAGGCGGCCTGCTCGGGGACCGCGGGAAATCCCCTGAAGCAGGCGACCCACTACGTCCTTGACGCGAAGGGGGAGAAGGTGATTCTCGTCCCCGGAAGCAGCTATGAGATCGCCGCCCTCACCGGAGGCAGCGGGACGGTGGAGGTGCTGCCGGAGGGGGACCCGGACTCGGAGGAATCGCTCCGCCCCTACTACAACGGCGACGAGCCGTCCCTGGACCGGTACGCGGGGAGGACCTTCCGGCTCCACCCCGCGGACGATCCCGGCCTGTCCCTGGGCGTGTCGGGCCGCTCCGCGTCCGCGGCGGATCTGTGCGTCAGCGCGGACGACGAGGAGGACCCCTTCCAGCTCTGGACGTTCGCCGGGGAAGGAGGAGGCATTTACCTGATCAGAAACGTCGGGGCGAAGCGGTACGCCGGCCGGGCGGCAAATCTTGTGCAGGAAGGAAATACCGTCAGAACCGCGTCCTCCTCCTCGTCCTACAGCGGATCGATCCGGTGGAAGATCCGGGAGGGGAACGGAGGCGTCGTGATCGGAATCCCCGCCTCCGGCCTGTGCATGGCCCCGGAACGCGGCGGGCCGGAAGCTCCGGTCGTCTTCGCCGCGGAAGACGGCGGTCCGCTCTCCCGCAGCTGGATTCCCGAGGAGTACGGCAACGAGGGGGCGCCCGCCGGGACCGCCCTCAGACTGACCGGCCTGAGATCCGGGGAAGAGATCCCCGTGATCTATACCGAGTACGAGTTCGACCGTTCGGCCCTGCTGGAGGGATCCGGGATACTCGGCACCGCCGTCGTCCTGCCGGAGAATGACAGGAAGCCCGCCACGGCGGAGAACAGGCATCTCGCGACGGCGAACTACCGGTTTACCGCCATCTACGGAAACGCCGTGAAGGAGACGGTGTCCACGCCGGAGGAGGACGGAGAGGGCTATGTCAGAAACGGACACGAGATTACCTATACCGTCACCTATACCAACATCTACGATGACACGGAGGGCGGACACAGCCTGGAGGATCCGTCCCACCGGATCGTCATCGAGGTGCCCCGGGCGGGAATGGACGGCACGGAGCTGCGGGAGGGGGCGGAGCTGACCTACGTCGAAGGAAGCGCCCGCGTCACCTCGTCGGGCGGAAGCAGCACCCTCTCCGTGTCCGAGAGCGGAGGGACGATCACGGCCCACGGCGTCCTTTCGTCCGGGGAGACCGTCACCGTCATCTACAGGGTGCTGGTGACCGGAGCGGGCGAAGGCGACGTGATCCGAAGCCGCTCGAAGGTCGACGATCCTTTCGGCTCCTACGATTCCAATTTCGTGGAGACGAGGGTGCGGAACGACGGGTGGCTCATGATCCGGAAGGTCCCCGCGGATCCGCGGATGGCGGAGGATCCGGATCTGGACCTCTCCGGCGCGGTCTACGGGGTCTATCGGGACAGCGGCTGCGCCTCCCCGTACGAAGACGGGAACGGCGCGGCGGTCACGCTCGTGACGGGAAAGGACGGCGCCTCCGGGACCGC
>CACYDL010000047.1 GCA_902773195.1 uncultured Lachnospiraceae bacterium | reverse complement strand
TTGGAAAATACAGCTAGACAGAAAAGAACAACAAAAGAAGTACCCAGTGTGATCACAAACTTATTGCCAAATCAGGCAGATGAAGACAAGTAAAGATTCTCAGATACACATCATAGGAAAAAGACTCCCTGACATTAGGTCAGCGGAGTCTTTTTTGTGAACGTTTCGGTCTTGAACGAAATATATTTTATATTATAATGCGCTAAATTATTCGCAAATCGAGAATACAAATAATTATAATCTAATTTCTAATGCAAATTAAAATTTGAAAAAACCCTGAAATAAACATAAATAGTAGGAAATCTTGTTCTAAATATTAATGCAATTTATCAGGGGCCAGACATCGCGGCGGTGTGCAGAGAAATTGAAGACGCGGCGGAATACATCCTCGATCCGGGCAAAGGGTGCCTCATCTCCGGAGGAAAGACGATCCTTGATCTCGATGTGGAGCAGTGCGGCCTGACCGGCTACACACTCGCCACGGACGCCGGAGGAGCGCCTTTCGCGGCGCAGGCGGTCCAGGCGGTGAAAGACACGGCGCTGCTGGAGAGCATTTCCTTCCTCAGAGACAGAGTGACCGAGTATGAGAGCGTGGAGGAGACCGGCAGCGCGGCGCTGACGGACGCGGGCGAGGTAAATCTGGCGCGCATCGAGCAGCAGGCCAGGGAGGCGCGGCGCGCCCGGGAAGAGGCCAGACGGGAGGCGGAGGAGGCGGGCGAGTCCTACGAGCCGCCCGTGCCGGCGGTTCCGCCGGGCTTCCGCAATCCGCTTCCGGTGCTGGAGAAGCTGAGGCGTTTCTCGGTGATGAAGCTCGTGGTGCCGGAACAGCGGGGCCTGTCCGGAAAGAAGGCCGCCCTCAATACCCTGGTGAGCGGGAGGGCGCTGGCCTCGGGCATGGGCGTCATCGACGCGACGGGTGGGGGCCTCCGGGGAGCGGACAGTCTCGCGTTCAAGGCGTACGTCTCGGGGTACTACTCCAGCTACACGCATCCTTCCGGGAATTCCTGTCTTGCCTATCAGAAAGAGTACATTCTTTACGGGAAGAAGAGCGATGAGAAGAACCTGAAGGCGGCGGTGACCAGGCTGATGGTTCTTCGCGGCGCCGCGAACATGGCCTGTCTTTACACCGACGACAGAATGAGCGCGCAGCTGTCCGAGACTGCTTTTCTGATCGGTTCCCTTATGCTGATCCCGGAGGCGGAACCGCTGATCAAGCTGCTTCTCGCGGCGGGATGGTCCTATGTGGAGAGCCTGATCGACGTGCGGGCCCTGCTGGAGGGAAAGCGGATTCCCTACGTCAAGAGCGCGGACAGCTGGCAGGCGGACCTGTCGGAGCTCATCGCGTCGAAGGGCAATATCGGGGAACTCACGAGGGACGCTCCCGGCGGCATGTCCTACGACGACTATCTGGCCGTCCTGCTGCTCGCCGCGTCGGGACGCAGGCTGGTCCCCCGCGCCATGGATATGACCGAATCCGAGATACGGGGGGCGGGGCGGCAGGAGTTTCGTCTGGACGCCTGTCTCTGCGCGGTGTCGGCGGAGGTGGTGGTGAGATCGGAGAACCGGGTCTCCTTCCCCGTGGAGGAGACCATGGACTACAGAAATCTATAGAGGAGGAGAAAAAATGGAGATCCGTGCGATTCACCGTATGCGAGGATCATGCGCGAAAGATCAGGTATGCCGGCGGATCCGGAAGGTGGAGGACGGATCTCTGACACTGGAGTGCGCCGCCGTTCTGCCGCTCTTCTTCATCGCCTGTCTGACCCTGATCCTCTTCATGGACGCCGTCAGGATACAGGGCAGCAAAAATCTGGAGCTCTCGAACAAGGCCAGGCAGCTGGCGTCCGCGGCCGCGCTGGCCGGAGACAGCCTGGACGGCACCTGGATTGATCTTCGGAGCGTCGGAACCTACCGCTGGCTGATCTCGCTGCCCGGCATCCCGAAAATCCGCTATGCTCTCCGCGCCAGGGTCTACCCGTGGATCGGGAGCGAAAACGGCCTCCGCGATGACGCCGGGGAGGAGGAAGGAAGCGGGGACGATGAGCTGATCTATATCACCGACTATCAGTCCGTCTACCACACCGATCCGTCCTGCACGCATCTGGACCTCGCGGTGATCAGAAGCAGCACCTCCGAGATCGGCAGCCTCAGGAACGCCTACGGCAAAAAGTACAGGAAGTGCAGCGGCTTCCCGAAGAACTACAGAGGACCCGTTTACGCCTCCGTAAACGGAGACCGCTATTATCCCAGCGCGGACTACGGAGGTCTGACGAGGCATGTACACGTGGTCAGAAGAGGAGACTGCGAGGGTCTCGAGCTGTGCGAGCGATGTGCCGCCCGCAGTCCGCGCGGCGGGGACGGAATCCATGAAGCCGCGTGAGATCCTCCTGCTGCTCTTTCTCCTGGGCTGCGTGCTGACCGATCTCAGGGAGAGGAGGATCCGGCTCTTCTTTGCGGGAGCGATGGCCGCGCTGGGGGCAGCGGAACGCCTGATGACCGGAGAGATGACGCCGGGCGCGGCTCTTCCGCTTCTCCCCGGCCTGGCCCTGTCTGCTCTTGGCATCCTGTCGCGGGGCGCCGTCGGGGCGGGAGACGGGATCCTGCTCACCGTCTGCGGCATCTTTCTCGGGCCGGTACAGACGGCTGCGGCGGCAGGCCTCTCCTTCGCCGCGTCCGCCGTGTTCTCCGGCGTTCTTCTGGCGAAGGGAGGGAGAGGAAGCGACCGGTTTCCCTTCGCGCCCTTTCTGGCGGCGGGCGTGCTGGCGGTTCTGTTCTGCGGAGACTGAGAGGAAAGGCGGAAATGAGAAGAGAAAGGAACGAAAACCCGGGGCGGACCGGGATGCGGGAACGGCTGCCGGGGAAGGCGCGGCGCGGGCTGCGCCGGGGGGCGGAGGGGTCCATGACGACGGAGAGCGCCCTGCTGATGCCGCTGATCATTTTTACCGTGCTGATGGCGGTCTATCTGACGGCCCACATACACAACACCGCGTATCTGTCCGCGGAGGCGGGCGAACAGGCCGTGACGGGGCGGGAGAAGGAGGATCCCGGGCTCTTCGCCTCGGGACCTGTGAGCACCTCGCTGTCGGAGACCTCTTCCCAGAGGACGGCGGAGAGCTCGTCCGCCACGTTCCGGTACGACGGCCGGGAGCTCTTCGGACTTCACGTTAAGCAGAAATTCAGGATATGGAAGCCGGTGCGGATGATCCGGGCGAAGAACGCCGTCTCAACGCCCGGCGGCGGAGACGGATGATGAGAACGGAGTACAGGAAAGAACTGGCGCACAACTACATGATCCTCTGTGAGGAAGGCGCCGAGGCGGAGGAGAATCACGAGCTGAGGACGATCTACGCCAACCGGATCGAGGGCCTGCTGCCCCTGTCGGTGGAGTACCGTGACGGCGAGATCCGGTGCCGGTACGAGATCACGGGGATGCTGTCCTTCGCCGCCTGCTGCGAGAGCATGAAGGTGACGTCCGATGATCTGAGGATGATCTATATGGGACTTCTGGATCTGCTGTCCCTCCTGGAGGATTATCTGCTCAATCCGGACCACCTGCTGCTGGATCCGGAGTATCTCTACATGGAGTGGAGCGCGCGGCGGGTGCAGGCGGCGTTCCTTCCGGACGAGCGGCGGCCGGTGAGAGAGAAGCTGATCTCGCTGACGGAGTACCTGATTTCCCGGGCGGGCTTCCGCGAGCCGAGAAGCGTGCTGCTGCTCTGTGCCATTTTGAAGGAGCTGAAGGAGAGCGCGTCGCAGATCTCGGATCTGAGGAGAGTCCTCTCGGAGGATGCGGGAGACAGGGAAGAGGGGGGACGTCCCCGGGGCCTTTCCCCGCAGGGGTATGCCGCGCGCACGGCGGATGCGCCCGTCTTCGGAGGCGAAGAGACCCTGCCTGACTTTTCAGACGGCGGATTCGGAACGGAGGAGGAACCGGAAGATCCGGCAGAAGAGGCGGCGGACGCGGGCTTTGGAGGCGCCGGGCAGGACGCCGCGGGAAAGAGAGCCGGCAGGGAGAGCCGGAGAAAGAGACCCGGGGGTTTATTCGCGGAAGCGATACCGGAGCGGTATACCGTGATCCTTGCCCTGTTTATGGCCGCGGCGTCGGGCGTCGTGTGGACCGCGCTGCGTCTCCAGACCTTCTACCTCCTGAGCACGGCGGAGACGGCGGGCGGCGCGGCCGCGGGAGCCGCCCTGATTTTTGCCTGCGCCGCGATCGCCGGAAAGGCAGCCGGGCGGAGGAACGCCGGACGCCGCCGCGCGGACGATGCCGCTGCGGATGCGTGGCCGAAGGACGGTTACCCGGAAGAATACGGGGGAAAAGAAGGATATTTCTGTGAGGATCTGACGGACCCTTCCTTCCGCTTCCGCGGTGACGAGACGTACCCGGGAACAGCCGGACAGCCGGATTTCCGGGGCCGCGATTACGAAAACGGCTCCCCGTTCTTTACGTGGGCGGAGGAGGAGGGAGGCTTTGAGGAGGACGCCGGGGGACAGACGGTGCTGCTGGACGAAAAGACCGGCGCGGGAGAAAAAATCCCCGCCTCCATGACGCCGGTCGACCGCGACGCGGGTCTGCCGCCCTTTGTCCTGGAGGACAGGGATCTCCTGATCGGAAAAAAGAAGTCTCAGTCGGACCGGGTGATCCCCGACGAGACGGTCAGCAGGATTCACGCCAGGATTGCCCGGAGAGGGGGCCGCAGCGTGATCTGCGATATGGGATCCAGAAACGGGACCTCAGTCAACGGCAGGCCCCTTGTGGGAAGAGAGGAGGCCGTGCTGTCTGACGGAGATATTGTCACCTTCGCGCGCTGCGCGTATGTGTTTCACGAGGGCTCCGCCTGACCGGAGGATCCGGCCGGCGCGGCCATCGCCCGCAGCTCCGCGATAAAAAGCTCGTAATAATCGTCCTCCCCGCTCAGCAGCGGGGAGTTCTCGCCGCCTCCGTTTGTGCTCCGGCGCATGCCGGCGTAGTATTCCTCGCCGGCGTTGATGAGATCCATCGGAAGGATGGGACATCCGAAGGCGGCGCTGACGCGGCAGAACGAATCCACCGGATTTTCTTCTTCGGAGGCGGCCAGAAGGCGCGCCGCAGCAGAGGGATCGCGTTTCGCGATCCCTCTCAGCATGGTCAGGGATTCGTCAAGAGACGGCATGGGAAAACCTCTCCAGGATGTCTTTTTTGTCCTCCTCCGTAAGAGTGCCCGGAACCCAGCCCGCGATCGGCGACGCGTCTCCGGCGTACCTCGGAATCAGGTGAATGTGAAAGTGGAACACGGTCTGTCCGGCCTCGCGTCCGTTATTCTGGACGACGTTGAGGCCGTCGCACTGCATCGCTTCCTTCAGGGCGGCCGAGGTCTTTCCCGCGAAAACCGCCGCCTTCGCCAGAAGATCGTCCGGCATGCTGAAGATGTCGGCGAAATGCTGCTTGGGAAGAATCAGCGAGTGCCCCCTGGAGGCGGGCCCCGCGTCGAGGATCACCCGGAAATCGTCATTTTCCAGGAGCGTCGCCGTCGGGATTTCTCCGTTCGCAAGTTTGCAGAAAATACAGTCATCCATTTGAGTCAGTCCTCCTTTCGGGATTCCGGTAAATCAGAATGCACACGGCAAATCCGGCGGCCAGACCGGAGAGGTGGGCGATGTTGGAAACATTCGGTGAGACAAATCCGAGGTAAAGAGAGAGGGCCAGCATGATCAGCATCTGCCGCATGTTCAGGCCGTCGGCCCGCCCCCGGTTCCTGAGGATGATCCACAGAAGAGCGCCGATCACGGCGAAGATCGCGCCGGAGGCGCCCACGGCCACCACCGATTTTCCGACGCGCTCGTACCAGCGGAACGAGACAAAGCCCGAGATGAGGCCGCCGGCAAAATAGAGAAGGGCGAACCGGAGGCGCCCGAGGAGGGACTCCAGGTGCATCCCCATCACATAGAGCACCAGCATGTTGTTGAGCAGATGACGGATTCCGGCGTGCAGGAACATGGAGGCGAAAAGCCGCCACCACTGGCCTTCCCGGATCAGCGGGACGTAAGCCCCGCCAAAGCGGATCAGAACGGACGTTTTCTCCGTGCTTCCCGCAAGAAGCTCGGCGAGAAGAAACACGGTGATATTGACGGCGATGAGCACGGCCGTGACGCGCGGAATGTCTTTTCTCATGCGGAACAACCTCTTCCTTGTGTGATCCTATTATACATCCCGGCTGAAAAATATGCTATAATGCATTGAATCATGAAAAACGCAGGATCCTGCGGCAGGGAGAGACAAGAATGGAGTACGGACGGTCAAAGCTTCTGGGACAGTTTACAACGGGCATTTTCGCGGCAATGGACGAAAAAAAGGCCGCCCTGGTGAAGAGCGGACGAAAAGTGTACAATCTGTCGATCGGTACGCCGGACTTCAGGCCTCCCCGGCATGTCATGGACGTCCTGAAGGAGGCGGCGGAGGACCCGCTGAATTACAGGTACTCTCTGGTTGACGGCGAGGAGATGACGGAGGCGCTGATACGCTACTACGCCCGGCGCTACGGCGTGAGCCTGAGCCGGGAGGAGATCGCGGGCGTCCCGGGAACCCAGGAGGGAATGGGCCACCTCGCGATGGCGGTCTGCGATCCCGGCGACGTGGTGCTCCTGCCGGATCCGGGCTATCCCATCTACGAGGCGGGCGCGCGTTTCGCGGGCTGTGAGATCTGCTACTACCGGCTCGTGCGGGAGCACGATTTCCTCCCCGTGCTGTCGGAGATCCCGGAGGACGTGCTCAGGAGAGCGAAATTCATCGTCGTGTCCTATCCGTCGAATCCCGTGGGAGCGGCCGCCCCGAGATCCATGTACGAGGAGCTGATCCGCTGCGCGAAGAAATACGGCTTTTTCATTGTCAACGACATGGCGTACTCCGACATCATCTTCGACGGGAGGGAGGGCTTCTCGTTCCTCTCCCTGCCGGGCGCGCGGGACGTCGGCGTCGAATTCTTCTCTCTCTCCAAATCCTTCAACCTGACGGGCCTGAGGCTCTCTTTCCTGATCGGAAACCCGTCCGTCACCGGCGCGCTGAGGCTTCTGAGAAGCCAGTATGATTTCGGCATCTCCTGGCTCTTCCAGAAGGCAGCGGCGGCGGCCCTCAGCGGGCCTCTGGACGAGGTGAGGAGACAGTGCGCGGAATACCAGAGACGGAGAGACGCTCTGTGCGGCGGTCTCAGAAGAAACGGCTGGGACGCCTGGGATTCGCAGGGCACCATGTTCACGTGGATCCCGGTCCCGGAAGGCTACACCTCGGTTTCCTGCGTGGAGACGCTGATGGAATCCTGCGGCGTCGTCGGGACGCCCGGGAACGCCTTCGGTCCGGCGGGAGAGGGCTATCTGCGCTTTGCTCTCGTCCGTCCCGCGGAGGAACTGGAGGAGATCGCGGATCTCATCGGGAAACATTTCCCGATGAGAAACTAAGTCCGGTCAGTCCTCCCCGTTTTTCAGCCTCACTTCTTCGAGAAGCTCCGTGATGACGGAGATGGAATCCGTGTGAGCGCTCTCTTCCATGGCGCTCCGGAAGGAGTCCCGGCTCTCGTAGAGCCGGTCCACCGCTTCGATCAGCCTGAGGGTCGTCAGCTCCTCTTCCTCCATCACCATGGAGAAGCCCTGCTTCTCGAAGGAGCGGGCGTTGAGGATCTGGTCCCCCCGGCTGGCCTTGGCCGGGAGAGGAATCAGAAGGTTGGGCTTTCGGAGGGCCAGAAGCTCGCAGATGGCGTTGGCGCCGGCCCTTGAGACGGCGATATCGGCCAGCGCGAACAGATCGGGAAGCTCGGCGCTGATGTACTCGTACTGGACGTAGCCCTTCGTCCCCTCGAGACTTTCGTCCGTCTTGCCCTTGCCGCAGAGGTGGATGACGTCATAGGTTTTGAGCAGCTGGGGCAGGGCCGCGCGGATCGCCTCGTTGACGGCCTGGGCGCCCAGGGAGCCTCCGATCACCAGGATGACGGGACGTTCTCCGCCAAGGCCGGTGAAACGGATCGCGGCGTCCCGGCTGCCGGACAGGAGCTCCTGCCGGATCGGGGTCCCGGTCAGGACCGCCTTGCGCTCCGGGAGACGGGAGACCGTCTCGGGGAAGTTGCAGCAGACCTTGACGGACGCCGGGATGCACAGACGGTTGGCCAGCCCGGGGGTCATATCGGACTCGTGGCACACGACGGGGATGCGGAGGGATCTCGCCGCCTGCACGACGGGGACGCTGACAAAGCCTCCCTTGGAGAACACGACGTCGGGCCGGATCTTTTTCAGGGCGGCGGCCGCCTCGCGGATCCCGCGGATGACGCGGATCGGGTCCGAGAAGTTTTTCGGGTCGAAGTATCTTCTGAATTTGCCCGTGGAGATGCCCGTGTACGGGATGCCGCAGTCGGCGACCAGCCTCTTCTCGATCCCGTTGTAGGAGCCGAT
>CACYDL010000046.1 GCA_902773195.1 uncultured Lachnospiraceae bacterium | reverse complement strand
GTGAAGATCGACACCCTGGCCCGCACGATGATCCGCCTGATGGGGCTGAAGCCGGACGTCGACATAAAGATCGAGTACACGGGACTGCGGCCGGGAGAGAAGCTGTATGAAGAGAAGCTGATGTCCGAGGAGGGCGTGCGGAAGACGAAGAACGAGCTGATCTTCATCGGAAATCCCATCCCCTTCGTCACGGAGGAGTTCCTGGGGAGCCTGGAAGCCCTGATGCAGGCGGCGTACTCTAATAAGGAAAACATCCGCGATATGCTCGTGGAGATGGTTCCCACCTATCATCCCTACGGCGGCGCGGGCTGACAAAGGGCGTTTTTTGCGGCAAAAAGGCATGTAGACTTGACATACATGCCTTTTTATCTTTAAAATAGGTCTTTACGAAAGCAAACACAACGTGGAATACCGGAAAGGGGGACCGCCTCGACGCCGCCTCCGCGGCGGAGAGCGAACAACATGTACAGGAAAGTCGATACCGATATGTATTTCGTCGACCGTGAAAAAGAGACGGTCAGATTCTGGAAGGAAAACGACATTTTCAATAAAAGCATCAAGGAGAGGGAAGGCTGCCCCACCTATATGTTCTACGACGGGCCGCCGACCGCCAACGGCAAGCCCCACATCGGGCACGTGCTGACGCGCGTCATCAAGGACACGATCCCCCGCTACCACGCGATGAAGGGAGAATTCGTCCCGAGAAAGGCCGGCTGGGACACCCACGGGCTTCCGGTGGAGATCGAAGTCGAGAAGAAGCTCGGCCTCGACGGCAAGGAGCAGATCGAGGCCTACGGCGTCGAGCCTTTTATTAAGGAATGCAAGGAGTCCGTCTGGAAGTACGAGAACATGTGGAGAGAGTTCTCGGACGTGGTCGGATTCTGGGCCGATATGGATCACCCCTACGTCACCTACCACGACGACTACATCGAGTCGGAGTGGTGGGCGCTGCAGCAGATCTACAACAAGGGACTTCTCTACGAGGGCTACAAGGTCGTGCCTTACTGCCCGCGCTGCGGGACGCCCCTTTCCTCCCACGAGGTGGCCCAGGGCTACAAGACCATCAAGGAGCGCTCCGCGGTGGTCCGTTTCCGCCTGAAGGGGACGAAATACGATCCCGCGGCGGGCGCCAGCGTTCCCGCCGGAGAAGGAGAGGAGGCGTATTTCCTCGCCTGGACGACGACGCCCTGGACCCTTCCGTCCAACGTGGCGCTGTGCGTCAACCCCGATGAGACCTACGTCAGAATCCGCACGGCGGAGGGCCGGGTCTACATCCTGGCGGAGGCCCTCGTGGACACGGTTCTTGCGATGGAGCACCCGGAGCAGGAGGAGAAGCCCTCCTATGAGGTGCTGGAGAAATACCGCGGGAAGGACCTCGAGTACATGGAGTACGAGCCGCTCTTCGCCTGCGCGGGCGAAAAGGTGGACTCCCTCCACGGCAGGGCCTTCTACGTCACCTGCGACGACTACGTCACGATGACGGACGGCACGGGCATCGTCCACATCGCCCCCGCCTTCGGCGAGGACGACTCCCGCATCGGCAAAAAGTACAACATCCCTCTGGTCAAGTTCGTCAACGAGAAGGGCGAGATGACGGAGGACACCCCCTTCGCCGGCATGAGGGCGAAGCCCTCCGAGAAGGAGATGGCGGAGGACGGCGCGGTGAGCGCCGACCCCGAGATCCTCAAGGCGCTGGCAAAGAGCGGCGACCTCTTCGCCGCCCCGAAGTTTGAGCACGACTATCCCTACTGCTGGAGATGCGACACGCCGCTTCTCTACTACGCGAGGGAATCCTGGTTCATCCGCATGACGGCGGTGCGGGACGACCTGATCCGGAACAACGCGAAGATCAACTGGATCCCCGCGAACATCGGCAAGGGCCGCTTCGGCGACTGGCTGGAAAATGTCCAGGACTGGGCTCTCTCCAGAAACCGTTACTGGGGAACGCCTCTCAATATCTGGGTCTGCGAGGGCTGCGGAATCAAGACGGCCATCGGCTCCAAGGCGGAGCTTCGGGAGAAGGCGGACAACTGCCCGGACGACATCGAGCTGCACAAGCCGTATGTGGACAACGTGACTCTCACCTGCCCGCACTGCGGAAAGACCATGCGCAGGGTCCCCGAGGTCATCGACTGCTGGTTCGACTCCGGCGCGATGCCCTTCGCCCAGCATCATTATCCGTTTGAGAATCAGGAGCTCTTCCACAGCCAGTTCCCGGCGAGCTTTATCTCCGAGGCGGTGGACCAGACGCGCGGGTGGTTCTACTCGCTCCACGCGATCTCCACGCTGCTCTTCAACGAGCCCTGCTTCAAAAACTGCATCATCATGGGCCTGGTCCAGGATGAGAACGGACAGAAGATGTCCAAGAGCAAGGGCAACGCCGTCGACCCGATGGAGGCGCTGGGAACCTACGGCGCGGACGCGATCCGCTGGTACTTCCTGACGAGCTCCGCCCCCTGGCTTCCCAGCCGGTTCTACGGGAAGGCGGTCCAGGAGGGGCAGAGGAAGTTCCTGGGAACCCTCTGGAACACCTACGCGTTCTACGTCCTCTACGCGAATATCGATCAGTTCGACGCGACAAAATACACGCTCGACTACGCCTCCCTGGGCGTGATGGACCGCTGGATCCTCAGCAGGCTCCACTCCACCGTCAGGGACACCGACCGCTATATGGCCAACTACAGGCCGACGGAGGCGGGGAAGACCCTTCAGGACTTCGTCGACGACCTGAGCAACTGGTACGTCCGCCGCAGCCGCGCCCGCTTCTGGGCCCACGGCATGGAGCAGGACAAGATCAACGCCTACGAGACGCTGTACACCTGCCTCGAGACCCTCTGCCGGCTCGCGGCCCCGATGATTCCCTTCATGACGGAGGAGATCTACCAGAACCTGGTCCGGGGCATCGATCCGGAGGCGAAGGAGTCGATCCATCTGTGCGACTATCCCGTCGCCGACGAGAGCATGATCGACGCCGGACTCGAGGAGAACATGCGGCACGTCCTGGATATCGTCGTGCTGGGCCGCGCGGCCCGCAACGAGAGCGGCCTCAAGAACCGCCAGCCCATCGGCACGATGTTCGTCAAGGCGCCGTATGAGATCCCGGAGTACTACCGGGCGATCATTCTCGACGAGCTCAACGTCAAGTCCCTCGAGATGAAGGACGACGTGAGCGCGTATTCCGGGAGCATCGTCAAGCCGAACTTCAACGCGATCCGCGCGAATCTCGGCGGCGACAAGATCGGACCGGTCCGAAAGGCGCTCGGCGAGGTCAGCGGCGACGACGTGGTGAAGGCCCTGAAGGCCGACGGCGCGTTCACCGTCAGCAGCGGCGGCGAGACCATCACCCTGACGGAGGCGGAGCTTCTCATCGAGGCGAAGCAGGTCGAGGGCTACGTCGCCATGTCCGACGGCGGCGTCACGGTCGTTCTTGACAAGCACCTGACGCCGGAGCTGGTCGAGGAGGGCTTCGTCCGCGAGATCGTCAGCAAGATCCAGACGATGCGCAAGGAAGCGGGCTTCGAGGTCATGGACCGCATCCGCGTCTTCGAGGAGGGCAGCGACCGCCTCCGGGAGATCATGGAGCGGAACGACGCGTCCATCCGGGCGGACGTCCTGGCGGACGAGATCGTATTCGGCAGCGTATCCGGCTACACCAAGGACTGGAAGATCAACGGCGAGCCGGTGACGCTCGGCGTCGAGAAGCAGTAAACGCGTAACGAGCAAACCGGCGGGGGCCCTGTGGCCCCGCGCCAGGCAATACAATCCGCGGCTTTTTGCGGATCAGGAGGTTCACAATTGAGCACGAAAGAGAATAAGCGTTTTCAGAAGCAGAAGTTTATCGAGGACGTCAAGGCAAACGTAAAAAAGATGTACCGGACGGACATCACCAAGGCGACGCAGGAGCAGATCTTCCAGGCCGTCGGCAACGTGGTGGAGGACGCCGTCATCGACCAGTGGATGGATTCCTACCAGCGCTTCCAGGAAGGCGGGAACAAGATCGTCTACTACCTGTCGATGGAGTTCCTGATCGGCCGGGCCCTCGGCAACAATCTTCTGAGCCTCGGAGCCTATGACGACGTGAAGGAGGCCCTCGACGAGCTCGGCCTCGACATCAACGCCATCGAGGACCAGGAGCCGGATCCGGCTCTCGGCAACGGCGGTCTCGGCAGACTTGCCGCCTGCTTCCTGGACTCCCTCGCGGCGGGCGGCTATCACGCCTACGGCTGCGGCATCCGCTACCACTACGGCATGTTCAAGCAGCAGATCAAGGACGGCTTCCAGAAGGAAGTGCCGGACCAGTGGCTGAAGAACCTCTATCCCTTTGAGCTGAGAAGACCTGAGCACGCCAAGGAGGTGCGCTTCGGCGGCAACACCAGGATCGAGTACGATCCCGTGACCCACGAGAACAAATTCATCTACGAGAATTACAGCTCCGTGCGCGCGATTCCCTACGACATCCCCATCGTCGGCTACAAGAACGGCGTCATCGACGCCCTCCGGATCTGGGACGCGGAGGCCATCAACAAGTTCGAGCTTTCTTCCTTCGACCGCGGCGAGTACGACAAGGCGGTGGAGCAGGACAACCTGGCCCGCACCATCACCGAGGTCCTGTACCCCAACGACAACCACACCGCCGGCAAGGAGCTGCGCCTGAAGCAGCAGTATTTCTTCATCTCGGCTTCCGTCCAGGAGGCGCTGTGCAAGCACATGAGCACTTACGGAACCCTCGACAATCTGCCGGAAAAGGTGGCCTTCCAGCTCAACGACACGCATCCGACGGTGGCGATTCCGGAGCTCATGAGGCTGCTCATGGACGAGTACGGCTACGGCTGGGACAAGGCCTGGGACATCACGACCCGCACCTGCGCCTACACCAACCACACGATCATGGCCGAGGCTCTCGAGAAATGGCCCATCGACCTGTTCTCGCGCCTCCTGCCGCGCATCTACCAGATCTCCGAGGAGATCAACCGCCGGTTCCAGTGCCAGATCCAGGAGAAGTATCCGAACAACCCGGACAAGATCCGCAACATGGCCATCATCTACGACGGCCAGATCCGCATGGCGTATCTCGCCATCGTGGGAAGCCACTCGGTGAACGGCGTCGCCGCCCTTCACACCGAGATCCTCAAGAAGGACGTGCTGCGCGACTTCTACGAGATGATGCCGCAAAAGTTCAACAACAAGACCAACGGCATCACCCAGAGACGGTTCCTGCTCCACGGCAACCCGCTGCTGGCGGCGTGGATCACCGACAAGATCGGCGACGGATGGACGACTAACCTCTCCGAGCTGGCCAAGCTGAAGCTCTACGCCGACGACCCCAAGGCCCAGCAGGAGTTCATGAACATCAAGCACAAGAACAAGCAGCGTCTCGCCCAGTACATCCTCGAGCACAACGGCATCGAGGTGGACCCGAACTCGATCTTCGACGTCCAGGTCAAGCGTCTGCATGAGTACAAGCGTCAGCTGCTCAACATCATGCACGTCATGTATCTGCGCAACCAGCTCAAGGAGCACCCGGAGATGGAGTTCTATCCGAGGACGTTCATCTTCGGCGCGAAGGCGGCAGCAGGCTACTACAACGCAAAGATGACGATCAAGCTGATAAACTCCGTTGCGGATGTGATCAACAACGATCCGAGCATCGGCGGAAAACTCAAGGTCATCTTCATCGAGAACTACCGGGGTTCCAACGCGGAGCTGATCTTTGCGGCG
>CACYDL010000045.1 GCA_902773195.1 uncultured Lachnospiraceae bacterium | reverse complement strand
GCCCAGCATCACTATCCGTTTGAAAATAAGGAACTCTTTGAGGCGCAGTTCCCGGCCAGCTTCATCTCAGAGGCCGTCGACCAGACGCGCGGGTGGTTCTACTCCCTGCACGCCATCTCGACGCTCCTCTTCAACGAGCCCTGCTTCAAAAACTGCATCATCCTGGGACTCGTCCAGGATGAAAACGGGCAGAAGATGTCCAAATCGAAGGGCAACGCCGTCGATCCCATGCAGGCGCTCGGAGAGTACGGCGCGGACGCGATCCGCTGGTACTTCACGGTGAACTCCGCCCCGTGGCTGCCCAGCCGCTTCTACGGGAAGGCCGTTCAGGAGGGACAGAGAAAGTTCCTGGGCACCCTCTGGAACACCTACGCGTTCTACGTGCTTTACGCGAATATCGACGGTTTCGATGCGACCAAGTACACGCTCGACCGGGATTCCCTTCCGGTCATGGACCGCTGGATCTTAAGCCGGCTCCACTCCACGGTGAAGACCGTGGACGGGTATATGTCGGATTACAGGCTGACGGAGGCCGGAAAAGCGCTTCAGGACTTCGTCGATGACATGAGCAACTGGTATGTGCGCCGGTGCCGCGCGAGATTCTGGGCCTCCGGAATGGAACAGGACAAGATCAACGCGTACATGACGCTCTACACGGTCCTCGAGACGGTCTGCCGCCTGGCGGCTCCGATCATCCCCTTCATGACAGAGGAGATCTATCAGAATCTCGTCCGCGGAATTGACAGCGGGGCGAAGGAATCCATCCATCTGTGTGACTATCCGCAGGCGGACGAGTCCTTCATCGACGGGGATCTCGAGGAGAGAATGCGTCACGTCTTAAGCGTCGTCGTGCTGGGCCGCGCGGCCAGAAACGCGAGCGGCATCAAGAACCGCCAGCCCATCGGGACCATGCTTGTGAAGGCGGACTTCGATATTCCGGCATTTGACGAGGAGATCATTCTCGACGAGCTGAATGTCAAGCGCCTCGAGCGGAAGGACGACGTAAGCGCGTATTCCGGCAGCACGGTAAAGCCCAACTTCAACGCGATCCGGGCGAATCACGGCGGGGACAAAATCGGACCGGTCCGCGCGGCGATCGCGGCCGCGGACGGAGATGAGATCGTAAAGGCGATCCGCGAAAGCGGCGTCTGGACGGCGGAGGCCAAGGGTGTATCCGTGGATCTCACGGAGGCGGACCTGCTGATCGAGGCGAAGGAAGTGGAGGGATTCACCGCCGCATCCGACGGGAAGGTCACCGTGGTTCTCGACAAGAGCCTCACGCCCGAACTCATCGAGGAGGGATTTGTCCGCGAAATCGTGAGCAAGATCCAGACGATGAGAAAAGAGGCCGGCTTTGAGGTCATGGACCGCATCCGCGTGTACGCGGCCGGCAATGACCGGATCCGCGGAATCCTCGAAAGAAACGGCGAATCGATCCGAAAGGACGTCCTCGCTGATTCCATCGCTTTTGACGGGGCGGAGGGATATACTAAGGACTGGAAGATTAACGGAGAAGCGGTGACGCTCGGTGTGGAGAAAATCTGAGGAGTAAGGAATGGCAAAGAAGTTTGATAAGAAGAAGTTCATAAAGGATGTTCAGGGCTATGTGAAGCGCATGTACCGCAAGGAGATCGCGGACGCTTCGCAGGAGCAGATCTTTCAGGCGGTCGCGAGCGTGATCGAGGATCAGATCATTGAGCAGTGGATGGCCAGCTACAAGCGCTTCAAGGACGGGGAGAATAAGATCGTCTACTATCTCTCCATGGAGTTCCTGATCGGCCGCGCGCTCGGCAACAATCTGCTGAACCTGGGCGAATATGAGGGCGTCCGCGAGGCGCTGGAGGAGCTGGGCCTCAATATCAACGTGATCGAAGACCAGGAGCCGGATCCGGCTCTCGGAAACGGCGGCCTCGGCAGACTGGCTGCCTGCTTTATGGACTCTCTCGCATCCCTCGGCTATCACGCCTACGGCTGCGGCATCCGTTATCATTACGGCATGTTCCGCCAGAAGATCGAGAACGGCTTCCAGAAGGAGGTGCCGGACAACTGGCTGAAGCACCTGTATCCGTTTGAGCTGAAGCGCCCGGAGCACGCGAAGGAAGTCCGGTTCGGCGGAAATACGCGGATCGAGCACAACCCGGAGACCGGCGAGAACCGCTTTATCTACGAGAATTATTCCTCTGTCCGCGCCGTCCCCTATGATATTCCGATCGTCGGATACAAGAACGGCGTCGTGGACGCGCTCCGCATCTGGGACGCGGAGGCGATCAATGCGTTTGAGCTCGCCTCCTTCGACAGAGGAGAGTATGAGAAGGCGGTCGAGCAGGACAACCTCGCCCGCACGATCACCGAGGTGCTCTATCCGAACGACAACCACATGTCCGGCAAGGAGCTGCGCCTCAAGCAGCAGTATTTCTTCATTTCGGCGTCCGTCCAGGAGGCCCTCTGCAAGCACATGAGGAATTACGGCACGCTCGACAATCTGCCGGAAAAGGTGGCCTTCCAGCTGAACGACACGCATCCGACCGTGGCGATTCCGGAGCTCATGCGCCTTCTCATGGACGAGTACGGCTACGGCTGGGAGCAGGCCTGGGACCTCACGACGCGGACATGCGCCTACACGAATCACACGATCATGGCCGAGGCTCTCGAAAAATGGCCCATCGACCTCTTCTCACGCCTCCTTCCGCGCATCTATCAGATCACGGAAGAGATCAACCGCCGCTTCCTCTGCGAGATACAGATGAAGTATCCGAATGACCACGAGAAGGTCCGGAACATGGCGATCATCTATGACGGACAGGTGAGAATGGCCTACCTCGCGATCGTGGGCGGCCACTCCGTAAACGGCGTCGCCGCGCTTCACACGGAGATCCTCAAGAAGGACGTGCTGAAGGATTTCTATGAAATGATGCCGGACAAGTTCAACAACAAGACCAACGGCGTCACGCAGAGAAGATTCCTGCTTCACGGGAACCGGGAGCTGGCCTCCTGGATTACCGACAAGATCGGCGACGGCTGGATCACGGATCTCGGTGAGCTGCAGAAGCTGAAGCTCTATATCGACGATCCCAGGGCCCAGCAGGAGTTCATGAATATCAAATACAAGAACAAGGTCCGCCTGGCGGAGTACATCCGTGAGCACAACGGCATCGAGGTGGATCCGAATTCCATCTTTGATGTTCAGGTCAAGAGACTGCATGAGTATAAGAGACAGCTCCTTAACATCATGCACGTCATGTATCTCAGAAATCAGCTGAAGGAGCATCCGGAGATGGAGTTCTATCCCAGAACCTTTATCTTCGGGGCCAAGGCATCCGCCGGCTACGAGACCGCCAAGAACATCATCAAGCTGATCAATTCCGTCGCGGACTCGGTCAACAACGACCCGGATCTTCACGGCAAGCTGAAGGTGGTCTTTATCGAGGACTACAAGGTTTCGAACGGCGAGATCATCTTCTCGGCCGCGGACGTGTCGGAGCAGATTTCCACGGCCTCCAAGGAGGCGTCCGGCACCGGCAACATGAAGTTCATGCTGAACGGCGCCCCGACCATCGGCACGATGGACGGCGCGAATGTGGAGATCGTGCAGGAGGTCGGCGAGGAGAACGCCTTCATCTTCGGCCTCAGCTCCGACGATGTCATAAACTATGAGCACAACGGCGGATACGATCCGAACTATATCTTCAATACGGACGGCGATATCCGTCAGGTCATGGTGCAGATGATCAACGGCACATTTGACCCGGATCCGGAAATGTTCCGGCCCATCTACGACTCGCTTCTTACGACGAGATTCGGCCGGGCTGACCGCTACTTCATTCTCGCGGATTTCCGCTCCTACGCGGAGGCGCAGAAGAGAGTGGAGGCCGCCTACCGCGACCGCACGGGCTGGGCGAAGAAGGCGATGATGAACACCTTCTCATCCGGCAAGTTCTCTTCAGACCGCACGATTGAGGAGTACGTGCGCGATATCTGGAATCTGGACAAGGTGAAAATAAAATAAGGCAGGTCATGACGGTGAGTCAGCGGGGAACCCTCTCCGCTGACTCACTTTACTTTGGGTGCCCTGTGTGGTAAAATTTCCAGTGATTATGGGTTAGTCTGACTATTCAGATGCAGAGCCTGCGCGGCTTATTTCCGCCGGGCGGCGGGGCGGATTCCCTCCTGAATCCGTGTCCGTGCATCGGGGTGGTTGCCACATTTATCGTAAGAGGTGCGGGAGTTGGACAAGGCGGAATACAGAATCAAACTGGAACAGATCAATGCTCTGGCTGAGGAAGGTGATTTCAGGGGCGCGGCGGAGGTCGCGGATGAGATCGACTGGAGACATGTAAAGAGTGCCAGAACGCTCTGCATGATCGGCGAGATTTATGAGGCGAACAAGCGGTATGAGGACAGCTGCCGCATTCTGAAGTACGCCTACAGGCGCTCGGCCTCCAGCAAGACCGTTCTCTACCGCCTCGCGGAGCTCGATATCCGCACCGGCAATTATGAAGAGGCGAAGAAATTCATCAACGAATTCGAGTCGAATTCGCCCGGGGATTCCTCCAGATTTCTACTTAAATACAAGCTGCTCCGCGCCACGAAGGCGCCGCTTGACGACCAGATCGCCGTACTGAAGGACTACAAGGACGCCGAGTACACGGAGCGCTGGGCCTACGAGCTCGCGAAGCTTTACAAGAGAAACGGACAGAAGGAGAAGTGCGTCGAGGAGTGCGACGACATGATTCTCTGGTTCGCGGAGGGAAAATACGTCACGAAGGCCATGGAGCTCAAGATGTCTCTCACCTCTCTTACGCCCGCGCAGCAGGCCAGGTATGAGAGCCAGCGCCACAGGGCGGAGCAGGAGGAATCCGCCGCGGAGAAGCCGGCGGAGGAAGAGGAACAGCCCTCCTACACCGCTATGGAGAATGTGGAGAAGACCATTCTCGCCGCCGATGACGAGGAGGAAGAGGTCCACACCGAGGTCTCCGCGACCGAGGCGATCGAGAAGATGGATCACGCGGCCGGCAGGTTCAACGCCGGCGAGATCAAGCCGAAAAATGAGGAAAAAACCGGTCCGTCGCGCCTGCAGGACCGCCTGACCAGCAGCATCCGGAATATCTTCTCCGGCATGCTGCTTGAGCGGGACGAGGAAGGGACGGAGGACGAAGATATAAAGATCGCGGAGGAGCCCGGCCGCGCGGCGGAGGCTGCCGCGGAGCCGGAGGAAGCCGCGGAGGCGCCCGCGCCGGAGATGCCCGCGGAAGAGGAGCCGGAGGATGATCCGCTCGCCGAGGCATTCGCGTTTGCGAGACAGTCCGTCGAGGAGCAGAAAGGGGCGGCGGAAGCCCCCGCGGAGTCTCCGGACGAAGAGACGGCGGACCTTCCTGAGGAGCCGCGGGATGCAGAAGGAGACTCAGATGTCCTGCCGGAAGAGGAGGGGAAGCCGGAGGCCCCCGCAAAGCAGGAAGAAGCGCTTCCCATGAAGGACGGCGAGGTGGACTTCGAGAAGCTCTTCGCCATGTCGGCCAGCGCGCTGGCCGGCGAGGTCGCGTCCGGAAACTACGTGATGGCGGATACCCTTGAGGAGGACCGCGAGGAGGCCGAGGCCGCCGCGGAGCTGGCCAGGAAGGGCGCTGAGGGAACGGAGGAAGCCGACGAGGAGGCTGAGGCCGCAAAGCGGGAGGCGGATCTCATCGGCCGCGAGACCGACGAGTCGCTGGGCCTCACGAGAGAGTTCTCTGTCCGCGAGGAGATCAGGCGGGAGATCGCGAAGCAGAGCGAGGAGAAGACACCGATCACAAGCCCCGAGGAGGCGGCGCGCCGCACGGTTCTTGAGGAAACCGAGGAGGCGGAAGACGCGGCCCCGGGAACGGAGGCGGCTGAGCCCTCCGTGGAGGGCAAAGAGGCAGCCGGAGCCCCCGGGGACGCCGCCGGATCAGAGAAAGCAGCCGAAGGGGAAGCGGATGAGCTGGAGATCCCGGAGGAGGCGGAGGACGCGGACGAGAATCTCATGGCCGCATTTTCCGGTGAGGCAGAGGAGATTGAGATCCCCGAGGAGGAGCATGAGACGCTCATGGGCCTTGCGGGAATCGAGCACGAAGCCGCGGCGGAGGCGTCGGAGAGCGAGACCATGATCGAGGACGTCATGGGTGAGTCGGGCGTCTTCACCATTCAGCCCGTCGAGGGACGGGAGCTGACGGGACCCGAGAAGACGGCGCTTTCCTACTTCGCGAATATTCCGGGAATTGACCGCCAGACGACGGCGGCGCTCGCGGACATTCACAACAACTGCGGGGACAAGACCTCGAGGAGCGGAAACGTCATCATCATGGGACGTCAGGGCTCCGGAAAGACGAGGCTCGCGGACGGCCTCATCCTTATGACCTGCCTCCATCTCGGGCTCAAGGCGGCCAAGGTGGCTAAGATCGTGGCGCAGGATCTCAATCAGAAGGATCCGGCGGCCGTGGTGAAGAAGCTGTCGGGCGGCTTCCTTGTGATCGAGGGGGCCGGAGCGCTGGCGGATGAGACCGTGAACAGACTGAATCAGGCCATGGAATTCCGGACGGACGACATGATCGTGATTCTCGAGGACGAGCGCGAGGACCTGAAGAAGGTGCTGGAGGCGCACGCGGATTTCGCGGAAAAATTCACGTCCCGGATCACGGTGCCCGTTTTCACCAATGACGAGCTTGTGACCTTCGCCAGAGTTTACGCGGCGGAAGAGGGGTACAAGTTTGACGAGCTCTCGACGCTCGCTCTCTACACGATCATCGGTGATCAGCAAAGGGGCGGAGAGCCCGTGACGGTCGGCCGCGTCCGGGAGATTCTGGATAAGGCCATCGACAGGAATCACCGGAGGCTCTTCGGAAAGGTGACCGACAGGGCTGACGGCAAGACGGTTCTGGTCGAGAAGGATTTTAATTTCTGATACGGATGCTTCCGGCAGCCCTCCGAAGAACACTTCGGGGGGCTGCCTTTTGAGACGGAGAAGAACGCATGAAGACAGAACCATATCTGGGAAAACCGGCCTACACGGCCGCGGTGCTGAAGGCCCACGGGATCAGCGCGAAAAAGAAATACGGCCAGAACTTCCTGGTTGACGAGGACGTGCTCCGGGCCACGGCGGAGGCTGCGGGGCTGGGGGAAGAGGATTTCGTGCTCGAGATCGGGCCCGGCATCGGGACGCTCACGCAGTACCTCGCCCACCGCGCCGGAAGGGTCTGCGCCGTCGAGATCGACAGGAACCTTCTGCCCGTACTCGAGGATACGCTTGGCGCGTTTCCGAATGCGGAGGTGGTGAACGGCGACATTTTAAAGATGGATCTCCGGGCGCTCGCTCTGGAGAAGAACGGCGGCAGGCCCATGAAGGTGGCTGCCAATCTGCCGTATTACATCACGACACCGATCCTCATGAAGCTGCTCGCGGAGGGTGAGCCCGTCTCGGACATCACGGTGATGGTGCAGAAGGAAGTGGCGGACCGCATGATGGCGGGGCCGGGGACAAGGGACTACGGCGCGCTCAGCCTGGCAGTGCAGTACCGGGCAGAGGCGGAGATCGTGCGGATTGTGCATCCGTCCTCTTTTGTGCCTCAGCCGGGGGTGGACAGCGCGGTCGTCCATCTTAAAAAATACGCCGCCCCGCCCGTTCAGGTCCGCGACCCCGCCCTGATGTTCGGGATCATCCGCGCGTCCTTTAATCAGAGAAGGAAGAAGCTGACGAACGGCGTGGCCAATGACCCCGCGCTGCCCTTCGGCAGGGAGGACGCGGAGCGGGCTCTTTCCGCCTGCGGAATCCGGACGGACGCGAGGGGGGAGGCGCTCTCCCTCCGGGAATTCGCGGCGCTTAGCGACTCTTTTTATGCAATTTTATGATTTTTTGCAGAATTAATTCAAAAAAGTTTCACACTTTTTCCCTTGTTTTTTTTTATTGAAAGTCTATAATGAGCGGTACTGGAAAGAAAGGAGAGAGTATGAAGAAGAGAAAGATTCTGCATGCGGTGTCTGCGCTTGTTCTCGCCACATCAATGACTCTTTCGGCACTCGTATCCCCCAGGGTGACCGTGGCGGCGACATACTCGACATACGTGGCGCTCGGCGCCGATCTGACAGCGGAACAGAAGAAGGAAGTATTGAAGACGCTCCGGGTATCGGAGAGCGATCTTACTCAGGATACACTTGTCACAGTGACAAACAGCGAGGAGCATGAATACCTCGACAGGTACCTGCCTGCGGGCGTGATCGGATCAAAGTCGCTTTCCTCCTGCAGGGTATCGCCCGCTGACAACGGGAGCGGGATCAGAGTTGAGACTCATAATATCACATACCTTACGCCGGCCATGTACCAGAACGCGCTCGCTACGGCGGGGATGAAGGACGCCGACGTATCGGTCGCGGCGCCGAGCCCGATTTCGGGGACGGCTGCACTTGTGGGGGCGATGAAGGCCTACGCGAAGATGAGCGGACAGGTGATCGAGCCGGAGGTCCTTGAGACGGCGACAGCCGAGCTTGTGACGTCCGGGGAAATCGCGGAGGAGCTAGGAGACTCCGAGAAGACGGCGGAGCTGATCGCGGCGGTGAAGCAGGTGATCGCGGAGAATGATATCGAGGACGAGGACGATATCCGCGATGTTATCATTAATATTACGAATCAGCTGAACATTACGCTTGCGGATGCGGATCTGGAGAAGCTCGTCGAGCTCATGCGGCAGTTCGCGGCGCTGGAT
>CACYDL010000044.1 GCA_902773195.1 uncultured Lachnospiraceae bacterium | reverse complement strand
TATCTTAATTTACTGGAGAAAGCTTTTCTTCGGCCCGTCGAGGCTCACGGGAGTGAAGGCGGAGGTGCCTTTTGACAACCGCCGGCCGGCCGTCTTCGCGGCGCTGATCGCGGTGACGCTGGCGTCCATGGCCCACGGCCTTTTCTGTTCTTACAGGCGGAAAAAGCCGGCGGAGCCGAAAGCGGCCGGCGCGGCCGGGAAGATCCTTAGGGTGATCGCCGGCTGTGCCGTGATGTTTCTCAACTCCGTCCTGTGCTTCTACGAGGTGGAGCTCATCAACAACTACTATATCGCGCGGATGGCCTCCCGCTACAGATGGCTCGGCATCTGGATCACGCTGGCGTTTTTCCTCTTCTTCGTCCTGGCGACAAATTCCCTGTCCATCGGAATGTTCCTCGGGAACATCCTGTTCATCGTGTGGGCATGCGTCAATTATTTTGTGCAGCAGTTCCGCGGCATTCCCTTTCAGTGGATCGATTTCGGGTCGATGAGGACCGGTCTGTCCGTATCCGACAACTACACCTATACGCCCAACTGGCAGATGATCGCCTGCGTCGTCCTGACCGGGGCCGTCCTGGGCTTTTATCTTCACGCGCGAATCTGGCACAACGCGAAGCGCCTGCCGGGAAAGATCGCGTCGCGGGCGGCGGCCCTGGCTGTGTTTTTTATTTTCCGTGCGGTCATCTTTCACACGGATGTTCTCGCGGACCAGGGGATCTGGCTGAGGGACTGGCAGCCCTGGTACACCTACCGTCTCTTCGGCATGGAGGCGGGGTTCTTCGCCTTCGCCAAGGCGTCCTATCCACAGGCTCCCGAGAGCTATTCCCAGGCGGAGGTCGCCCGGATCATCCGGGAATCCGAGGAGGCGCACGGGGACGACGAGCCGTCCGGTCTGCCCGTCCCGGAGAATATCATCTGCGTCATGAACGAGGCCTTCAGCGATCTGTCCGTCTACCCGAATTTCAGGACGGACGTTCCTCTGACCGAGTATATCTCGTCCCTGGAGGAGAACACCCAGAAGGGCGAACTCATGGTATCGGTCAAGGGCGGCACCACCGCCAACACCGAGTATGAATTCCTGACCGGCAATTCCTGCGTCCTCTCTCCGTCGACGGTGGTCTACAATTCCTTCATCAAGGACGCCCAGTATTCCCTGGCGAAGACCCTGAAGGCGCAGGGCTACAGGACGCTGGCGCTGCATCCCTACGGACAGTACGGATGGAACCGCAACGTGATCTATCCGGGGATGGGCTTCGACGACTTCCTTCACATCAACAACTGCTTTGCCGACGCGGAGAAGATCCGCGGCTTTGTCAGCGACCTGGCCGACTACCGCGAGGTGATCCGCCAGGTGGAGCAGAAGGAAGAGGGGGAGAAGCTGTTCCTCTTCAATATCACCATGCAGAACCACAGCTCCTACAAGAGCGAGAACCTGGAAAGCGCGGTGGACGTCGTCGGCTTCCACGGTGAGAATGAAGGGCAGGCCGAGCAGTACTGCACCCTGATCCGGATCTCGGACCGCTCGGTGGAAGAGCTGATCAATTACTTCAGCCGGTCGAAGGAGCAGACGCTGATCTGCTTCTGGGGCGACCATCAGCCGGAGATCGGGGACGATTTCTGGGAGTACTGCGTCGGAAAGGACATGGAGGATTTCACCTTCGAGGACCAGCAGAAGGGCTATATGACCGACTTCTTCATCTGGGCCAACTATGATATTCCGGAGGCGGACGGCATGGTTCTCTCGGCCAACTACCTGTCCAGCTACCTCCTGTCTCTGACGGGCCTGGAAAAAGCCCCCTACAACGATTATCTTCTGGACCGGATGGCGCGGACGCCCGCGATGAACGCGTACGGATATCTCGGGGAGGACGGACTCCAGCACGAGTGGGGCACCGAATCCGCCGGGGAAGAGGAGAGCCGCCGTCTGGAGGAATACGAGTGCCTGATCTACAACGAGCTGACAGGCGGAAGAGGGCGGGACGGAAGCTTTTTCAGTCTGCAGGAGAAGTGACGTCCGCCGGAGGCTGCACCCGCGGAAGGGAGACGTCCGCCGCGGCCGGCACCGGAAACAGAAGCCGCCGCGGGCGGAGCATCCGCTTGCGCGCCTCCGCAATAACTGATATACTCTCTTTTGTAACGGACACTTCCGCGGCGGCCTGCCCGCCTCGGGACCGGCATTCATTATATCCCTATAACGGACGTGAAGAGCGATCCACGGGAATAATAGGAGGAGAAAAAATGAATCAATCCAACAACAGGGACGCGGTGTCTTCGCGCACCAGACGTCTCACAGGCACGGCTGTTCTCATCGCTGTCGTCATCATTCTTCAGACCATGTTCGGGTCGATCCAGCTCGGGACCTTCACGATCACCCTGACCATGGTGCCCATCATCATCGGGGCGATCCTCTACGGACCGCTGACCGGCGCCCTTCTGGGACTGGTTTTCAGCGTCATCGTCGTGATTCAGGTCGTGACGGGGGCGGCAGGAGCCGGAAGCACCATGATGCTGGAGCTGAACCCCGCCGCCACGGTCATCGTCGTGCTTCTCAAGGGCACCGTCGCGGGACTGGCCGCCGCTCTGGTGGCGCGGGCCCTGGGAAAGAAGAATACCTGGGCGGGCGTTCTCGGGGCTGCCATCGTCGCCCCCTGCTGCAATACGGGCATCTTCTCGATCGCGCTGGTGACGATCTTCGGAACGCTTGCCAGGGAATGGGCTCTTGGCGCCGGAATGGCGTCTGTCGGCAGATATGTTCTCGTCGGCATCATCGGGGTCAACTTCGTGATCGAGCTTCTTGTCGACGTCGTCATGGCGCCGGTGATCCTCAGAATCATCCGGACGGTCAGGAAGTCCTGAAGACATCCGGGCGAAGGCGGGAAATCCTTTCCGCGGACAGCGTGCCCGCCCGGTTTCGGGGAGAAATTCGTCTGTTTCGCGCGGGAGCACCGGAATCATTCCGGTGCTCCCCGTTTCGTTTCCGGCGGACGCCGGCATCAAAGAGGGAGGAAAAGGATGATACTTGCGGTTGACATGGGTAATACGCACATCGAGTTCGGTCTCATGGACGGAGACAGGCTGGTGATGTCGGAGCGGGTCTCCACCGACATTCAGAAGACCGAGACGGAGTACGCCGTTCTTCTGCACACCATTCTGGAGATACGGAAGATCGACGAATCCGGGATCAGCGGGGCGATACTGTCCAGCGTTGTTCCGCCGCTGACGTTCATCATGAAGAAGGCGGTCAGGATGGTCATCGGCGTCACGCCCATCGTGGTGGGGCCCGGCATGAAGACCGGTCTTAAGATCAGAATCGATGACCCGAAAAGCCTCGGGGCGGACATGGCCGTGGGGGCCGTCGGAGGTATCGCCCTCTACGGCGCGCCTCTGATTATCATCGATATGGGGACCGCCACCACCATCTCCAGCATCGACGGGACGGGCACGTTCCGGGGCGGCGCCATCATACCGGGCGTAAACGTGTCTCTTTCGGCGCTCGTTTCGGAGACCTCCCAGCTCCCGAGGATTTCCCTGAACGCCCCGGCGGAGGCCATCGGGACCAACACCGTCTCCTGCATGCAGAGCGGCATCGTCTTCGGCCAGGCCTCCCTTCTGGACGGCATGATCGACCGCTTCCGGGAGGAGATGACGGGCGAGCCCCGCATCGTCGCCACCGGAGGCCTCGCCAGAGTCATCGTACCCTGGTGCAGGCACAAAGACATCATTCTCGACAACGAATTAATGATAAAAGGACTGAAGGTGATCTACGACCTGAACCGGAAGGACGGCGCTTCGCCGGCCTGACAGGAAGGCGCGGATCGGCCTCTGTGACAGGATATGGACAGCAGAAGACGTTATTTCTACAAAAAGGCGCTGATGATCGCCGTGCCGATCATGATACAGAATGGGATTACCAATCTGGTCAGCATGATCGACAACATCATGGTGGGCAGAATCGGGACGGATCCGATGTCCGGCGTCGCGATCGTAAACCAGCTTCTCTTTGTGTGGAATCTCTGTATCTTCGGGGGCCTGTCCGGAATCGGTATTTTCGCCGCCCAGTATTACGGCAAGGGAGACGAGGAGGGCGTCCGGAACACCTTCAGGCTGCAGATGATTCTGGCCGCGGTTCTCACCGCCGCGGGGCTGCTGGTCCTGCGAACCAGGGACGCGGACCTGATCCGGCTCTACCTGCATGAGGACGCGGGCGTCGGAAACGCGGCCGCCACCATGGACGCGGCCCGGAGGTATCTGGCCGTCATGCTGGCGGGACTTCTGCCTTTTGCCGCCACCCAGAGCTATTCGACGACGCTCCGCTCGACGGGGGAGACCGTGGTGCCGATGAAGGGCAGCATGATCGCCGTCGCGGTGAACCTGATCGGAAACTATATCCTGATCTTCGGAAAGCTCGGGTTTCCCGCCCTCGGCGTCGTGGGAGCCGCTCTGGCGACGGTGCTGTCCCGGGCGGTGGAAGCCGCCTATGTGATCGTCTGGACCCACACGCACGCGGACCGGCAGCCCTTCATCCGGGGCGCCTGGACAAGCTTCCGGGTGCCGGGAGCCCTGGTCAGAAGCTGCGCGGTCAGGGGGACGCCGCTTCTGGTCAACGAGGCCCTGTGGTCGGGCGGACAGGCGTTCCTCACGCAGCTGTATTCGCTCAGGGGCCTCTCCGTCATCGCCGCCTTCAACATCTCCTCGACGGTCTCCAACGTCTTCAACATCGCCTTTATCGCGATGGGAAACGCGATCGGCATCGTACTGGGACAGGAGCTGGGCCAGGGGAAGATGGACGAGGTGAAGAGCGACGCGAACCATCTGGCCGCCCTGTCGGTGGGGCTGTGCCTGGTCATGGGCGCGGGGCTGTTTGCCGTCGCCCCGTATTTCCCGCGGATTTACAAAACCTCGGATGAGATACGCGGCCTGGCGGCCGGGATGATCCGGATCGCCGCGGTGTGCATGCCGATCTTCGCCTACGGGAACGCCTCCTATTTTACGCTTCGCTCCGGCGGGAAGACGTTTATCACGTTTCTGTTCGACTCCTGCTTCAACTGGGCGGCCACGATCCCCTTCGCCTGGTTTCTGGTTCATCACACGGAGCTTCCGATTCTCCCGCTCTACTTCGCTGTTCAGCTGGTGGAGCTGGTCAAGGATTTTCTCGGCTTCATCATGGTCCAGAAGGGGATCTGGATCCAGGATATCACGAAGATCACCGCGGACGGGACACAGGGACCGCCGGGCGGGGAAGCCTGAGACAGCCTGCATTTGAGGAGTCATGCCATGAGATCCATTCTGATCACCAATGACGACGGTATCGCGTCGGAGGGCCTTTCGCGTCTCGCGGAGGCCGCGCTCCGGTTCGGAGAGGTCTGGGTCGTCGCGCCTTCCGGACAGAGGAGCGCCGCCTCCCACTGCATCACGCTCCACCGGCCCATCGACGTGTTTCCCGCGGAATTTCCCGTGAGCGGCGTTCACGCCTACTCCTGCAGCGGGATGCCGGCGGACTGCGTGCGGGTGGGAAGTCTCAGCGTGATGCCCGTCCGTCCGGACCTCGTCCTTTCCGGCATCAATTACGGCTACAACGCCGCTTCCGACATCCAGTATTCCGCGACGGCGGGGGCGGCCTTCGAGGCGGCGTTCCAGGGATACCGCGCCATCGCGCTCTCGGAGCAGGCCTGCCCGTGCCACGAGGCCGCCGACGCGTATCTCATGCAGGTGCTGGAGATGCTGATCGGGAGAGATCCGGGGCCGGGACGGATCTGGAACGTGAATTTCCCGGGGTGCCCGCTGGCGGAGTGCGGAGGAATTCTGGAAGACAGAACGGTCTCCTCCGGGATGTTCTACCGGGACCACTACAACGTCCTGGAGGAGCTGCCCGGCGGGGGCAGGCGGCTTATGGTGGAAGGCGTCTACAACGAGGACGCCGAGGAAGGAACGGATTTCAGGGCGGTCGTGGAAGGCTATGTGTCCGTCGGCACGGTGCGGAATATCGGATGATTCCGGCGCGCCTCTCCCGGGAGAGCGCCGGCGCGGCGGCTTCGCCGCGGGAATCTCCGGCGCCGACGGGAATCCGGGAATCTCCGGAACCGGAGGGCAAACGGAAAAGCCAGGCCGCCGCACATGGATGGGAGGAATCGGTTATGTTTCGCGAGATGAGAAGAAAAGCACAGCAGATTGAATATGCCGGGTGCGAGGAGATCCTCCGCTCCGCCAGGCGCGGCGTGCTCGCCGTGCAGGGGGACGACGGCTATCCCTACGCCATGCCGATGGATTTTGTCTATGAGGACGGACGGATCTGGTTCCACGGCGCGAAGGCCGGGCACCGGATCGATGCGGTCAGAAGATGCGGCAAGGTCTCTTTCTGTGTGCTGGACGAAGGCGTCCAGGAGGAAAACGACTGGTGGTACCATTTTACCAGCGTCATCGCCTTCGGGATGATCCGGGAAGTCGAGAACCCCGGAGAGGCGGAAGTCTGTCTCAGGAAGCTGGGAAGGAAGTACTTCCCGACGGAAGAGATGGTGGAGGACGACATCCGCAGAAACGCGGCGAGGGCTTCCGTCCTGGAGCTGCGCATAGAGCACATGACGGGCAAGAGGGTCAAGGAAAGATAAAGACGTGTGGAGCGGAACGGGGCTTTTTTCCGCCTGCCGTACATGAGGGGTAAGCAGCGATGAAGAAAACTCAGAAAGCACTCTTATGGCAGAGCGTGGTTCTCGCCTCTGCCCTTGTACTGGTATGTCTTCTGTGCCGGATGGGCTTTGGCAGGACCTATACCGCCTATATCTCCGTGACAGATCCGCAGTCTCTCTACGACCTGTCGGTCCGTCAGACCGAAGGCGGCGGCTCCCTGCTGTTCGGCGAGCCTGAGGTCTGCGAGGACTGCGTCGAGCTCCGCATCCGGCCGGAGGGACAAGGAAGGGTGGACGCCGTGCTCCGGGACGGGGCGGGAGAGGAGATCGCGTTCCTGCCGTATCAGGTGGGCCGGTTCGGAACGATCTATGACTACAGCTCCGGGGGATTTACCGGCGACAGGGTGGTCATGGCGGCGCTGACGGTCTTTTTCCTGGCGGAGAGCCTCTTTCTGTTCCTCGCCTTCAGAAACTCGAAGGGGCCGGATTTCTATTCCTACTTCACGATCTACACCGCCGGCTTCTCCCTGTTCACGCTGCTGACGGGCCTTGTGCTGCTGACGGGTACGGTCCGGCGGCTGCTCAACCCGCATGATTATTTCATGCTGAACTTCTACCGGTCGCTCTGCTCCGCCAGTTACAGCTTTATCTCACTTACCTTTCCGTTCATCGCCGCCTTCTCCGTCGCCATGATTGTGAGCAACATCGAGCTTCTCCGCCACGAGAGGAAGCGCTTCCGGAATTTTGCCGGGATTCTGATCAGTCTCGTGATGATCGGAGGGGCCCTGCTGGCCTTCTTCCTCTACCGGATGGATTTCAGAGGGTCGGAGACGGATTTCAGGATCGTCACCACCGCCCACAACGTGTACTCCACGATCTACGTGTATTTCGAGTGCATGCTGATCGGGGCTGTCATCTGCGGGACGATGGCGGCGAAGCACGTCCCCGCCGGCAAGGTTGACTACATCGTCATCCTGGGATGCGGCTTCCGGAAGGACGGCAGCCTTCCGCCGCTTCTGAAGGGCCGTGTGGACCGCGCGCTCTCCTTCCGGAGAGAGCAGCAGGAAAAATACGGAAACAGCCCCGTGCTGGTCCCCTCCGGAGGACAGGGAAAAGATGAAGTGATGCCCGAGGCCGAGGCGATGCGGAGATATCTCCTGACACAGGAGGTCCCCGGGACGCAGATCCTTCCCGAGATGAAATCCGCCAATACCTACCAGAACATGGCATTCTCCAAAGGGCTGATCGGGGAAGACGGCCGGGGAGACAGGGTGGTGTTTTCGACGACGAATTATCACGTCTTCCGCAGCGGCGTGTGGGCACATCTGGCAGGACTCCGGGCGGAGGGAATCGGCAGCAGGACCAAGTGGTGGTTCTGGCCGAACGCCTATGTGCGGGAGTGTGTGGGGCTTCTCAGAAACAGGTGGAGGCAGGAGATTCTGCTTCTCGTCATTCTGAACCTGTTTTTTGCCTGCCTGTCCATGGTACTGTAATCCATCCATGGAAAGGGAAAAAAGATCCGTGGTGTTTCACAGGACGGCCATGGTATTGTAAAGAAAGTAAGGATGACCATACTCATCAGGAAAGGAGGCGCTATGTTTTCTGAAACAATGACGGGAAAGGGACCGGGCGCAGAGGGCTGTCTGCTCTGCCATGACGCGGCATGCGCGTCTGTCTGCAGCGGAATGGATCCGTCGAGGATTATGCGGGCACTGTATTTTGACAACCCCGAGGAGGCCGCGGCGCTGCTGCCCGCAGACTATGATCCCGGGGAGCTCGAACGCGCCCGGGAGGCATGTCCGAATCACGTGGATCTGCCGGCCGCGATGAGAGCCCTCGCGGCGGAGAAGGAACATGGGGAGGGCGTCTCCGGCGCGGACCGGATCGATCTGAGCTGCGATCTGTGCGGGGTGAGGCTGGAGAATCCCTTCCTTCTTTCTTCCTCCGTGGTCGCCAGCAATTATGAGATGTGTGCCAGGGCCTTCGAGATGGGCTGGGCGGGCGTCTGCTTCAAGACCGTCTGCCTGATGGACATCCACGAGGCCTCGCCCCGGTTTTCCGCGGTCAAATCCGCCTCGGGAGAATGGTACGGCTTCAAGAATATCGAGCAGCTGTCGGACCACAGCCTGGAGGAGAACCTGGAGTGCTTCCGGGAACTCAAGAAAAACTATCCCTCCAAGGTGATCATCGCCTCCATCATGGGCAGAAACGAGGAGGAGTGGGAGTATCTCGCGAAAAAGGTGACGGAAGCGGGAGCGGATGTGATTGAGTGCAACTTCTCCTGCCCGAATATGGAAAGCAAGGGAACGGGTTCCGACGTCGGGCAGGTTCCGGAGCTGGTGAAGAAATACACCCGGGCCGCCCGGAGAGGTACTTCCGCGCCGATTCTCGCCAAGATGACGCCGAACATCACCGACATAAGAGTTCCGGCGGAGGCGGCGGCCGAAGGCGGCGCGGACGGGATTTCCGCCATCAATACCATCAAATCCATCACCGGCGTCAATATCGATACGCAGGTCGGGATGCCCTCCGTACACGGAAAGTCCATGATCGGAGGCTACTCCGGTGCCGCCGTCAAGCCCATCGCTCTGCGCTTCATCGCCGAGCTGGCCGCCGACGAGGCCCTGG
>CACYDL010000043.1 GCA_902773195.1 uncultured Lachnospiraceae bacterium | reverse complement strand
TTCAGATACCGCCCGATGCCTTCCCTGCTGTCGTCCACCGGGTTCAGCGCGCGCCTGGACTGCGCCGCGGCGGTCCACAGCGCATAGATCTGATCGTAATCAGATATCAGCGTATGCCTGATCAAAATGCCGCCGTTTTCATCGTCATGCTTCTTAAATCTTAATACCGCGATCTTCTCATTGCCGTCCCATTCGCCGGTCTCTTTAAAGCCGAAGGAAGCGTACAGCGTTTTCGCGGCTTCATTCTCCGGCTCGTATGAAACCCAGCAGCAGGATGCCGCTCCGCACGGCTGGCTTTCGATAAAAGCCATGATCTGTGCCATGGCGGCTTTGCCGAAGCCTTTTCCCTGATACCTTTCATCGATCATCAGCCGCCAGAGATTGTAATTGCCTCTGGCCACGGCCGGCGCGTCCTCCCAGTCGTCATCCGCATCGAAGCCGATCATGCAGAACCCGACCGGCGTATCGCCGTCATAAATGCCGAACGGGAAAGCGTGCCCATGGTGCGATACGGCAATGTAAGCCTCGATCAGGCTGATGCCGTTCGGCGCGACAAGGCTTTTCTGGTCCTCCCTGACACGCAGGTTCAGCATATCCCGATAGTTCTTCCCGTTGATCTCTTCCAGTCTGATCATAGGCCCCCCGACCGCTTTGCGCGGTCATAAAACATAATCCTTGTCTTTAAGTGTCTGTGATTCCCGGGATCGGCGCCCGGTTCGGGCGGGCCGGATCAAGCAGGTCCGTTCAGAGGACGCTCTGCGCCGGCTTCCGTCTCTTTTCGCGGATTCCGCCCGATTATGCTGGACGCCGTTTCATCCGGTCGATGAAGCCCGGATGAAGCGAAGCTGCCGCGCGTAAGCGTTTCCGGGGGCACTTTCACGAAGCCTGCGGGCGTTCAGCGCTCTGATCTCAGGATGGAATACCAGCTTACATCGCAGATCCCGGTATTGTTGCGGTCCGCCGCGCGCCTGGTACCTTCATATTTCATTCCGCAGTGTCTCATCACCATGCCCGAATGAGGGTTGTTCGTGTCATGATAGGAACAGACGCTGTTTGCGCCGACGGTATCAAAGAAATAATCGATGACCGCCTGCGCCGCTTCGGACATGATCCCCTGATGCCACCACGCCCTTCCCAGGCAGTATCCGAGCGTGAACTGTTTCAGGTCGTCATTCACCAGCCCGTGAATCGTTCCGATGGGCTCGTCTTCACGCCCTTTCAGCGTGATGGCCCAATGATAGTAATCCCTGTTTTCATACAGCGGAAGCCATGATCCGATCACCTGCCTGGTCACTTCCGCATCCGTATGCGCAGGCCAGGTCAGGAACCGGGTGACCTCCGGATCGGACGCCCAGTTTCTGAACATGGCGTCCGCGTCAGCTTCGGACAGTCTTCTCAGTATCAGTCTCCCGGTTTCCAGTTTCCTGGTTCCGCTGTGACGCATCATGGAGAAGCGCTCCTTTCCTTCCTCATTTTCCTCCGCCCATCTCCGCAGTCAGGATTTCCCTGGTCGGCCAGAAGGCGCATAGATGAAGGCGGGTGATCGTGCCCTCAAAAGGGGTGAATGCTTTGACAAAAAACGGAAGCGCCGCGTGGACGATCTCCGGCTCATCGATCAGGACGGTCACATGAGGCGTCCACGGGTGTTCCTCCGGCACGGAGGGCCTGCACGCTTTTCTGAGCGCGGCAAGCGCTTCGTCCTTTTCGGGCCCGCCAAAAAGGATCCGGCCGCCCGCGAACAGTCCGATATGGCTGATGTGCACCGGAACGGGCCCGAACCGGGACGCGGTCTCCCGCGCTGTCCGGACAGCCTCTTCCTCCCTGTCCGGGGGAAAGGCCGCAAGGCTTATGTGGTAGGGGAGCCCCTGGGTCTGGGTGCCTGAAAATCCCGCTTCCCTGAGATTCTGGTACCATCCGGACAAACGCTCCTGCGAACGGCTGTCCAGGTCCGCCATCAGTGTCAGCAGCTGCTCGGCCATCCCGCTGCGCCTCCAATCCCCGGATCAGTATTCCTTCTTAATATTATAAAAAACCTGTCGCAAGACAGGCTTTACTGGTGGCGGAGAGTCAGAGCGTAACATCTCGCCTCTCCCTGGGTAACCGGCGATTAAAGCCTTCCCCTTGAGGGGAAGGTGGCCCGGAGGAATCAACCTGATCAGTGGAAACCAGTATTCTCTCCGGGACGAATGAGGTGTATAATCTCATAGCTTCCGATAATCATCGATTACCAAACATGGCGGAGAGTCAGGGATTCGCCTTTTCTGCGGAAAAGCAGTGCCGGCTCTGACAGCCCACAGGGCTGTCATTCACTCCCGGCCCGTTCGAATCTCTGCCTCTCCTTTGCATGGCGGAGAGTCAGGGATTCGAACCCTGGAAGCCTTTCGGCTTACAGCATTTCGAGTGCTGCACCTTCGACCACTCGGACAACTCTCCACGCGCGGATACAAGAAAGATTATATCCCGCAAAAACTCCGGTGTCAAGCAAAAAGAGAAAATGCCGGGCGGCGGCGCGGAAAACCCGACTTCGGGAAAAAACCGTCCGTCCCCGCGCGCCGGGCAGGACGGAAAAAATACATCGGTAAATTTATGCTCCGCCAAGGGGGAAAAAGCCCGAAAACGTGCTTGCCGTCAACATTTTGAGCGAATTGTTTCGAAATTGTCTATATATTGACAAACTTTTGAAACAGGTTTATACTGTCTGAGGTCTTGAAAAATCATCCGGAACACGGAGTAAGGCGGAGGAAAATCATGTATCAGGTCAAGAAAAGGGATGGCAAGGCGGTCCCTTTTGAAATAGGCAAGATCAGCGCGGCGATGGAAAAGGCCTTCCAGTCGCTGGATAAGGAATATGACAGGGGCGTACTGGACCTGCTGGCCCTGCGCGTGACCGCGCACTTCACCCCCAAGATCCGCGACGGCCTGATCGCCGTGGAGGATATCCAGGATTCTGTGGAGCAGGTGCTTTCCGAAGCGGGCTATTACGATGTGGCGAAGGCCTACATCCTGTACCGCAGGCAGCACGCCAGCATCCGCAACGTCGGCGGCACCCTGCTCAACTATAAGGACCTGGTGGACAACTACCTCCAGATCAACGACTGGCGCGTGAAGGAAAATTCCACCGTCACCTACTCGGTGGGCGGCCTCATTCTGTCCAATTCCGGCGCGATCACGGCCAACTACTGGCTCAGCGAGATCTATGACGAGGAAATCGCCGAG
>CACYDL010000042.1 GCA_902773195.1 uncultured Lachnospiraceae bacterium | reverse complement strand
GAAGATTCCCATGGGGGAAAGGATCAAAAAATACAGGAAAGAGGCAAAGATCTCCCAGCAGAGCCTCGCCGGCCGGCTGCACGTCACCAGAAACACGGTCATCAACTGGGAATCCGGCAAATACCGCCCGGACGCCGATCTCTTTCCCTCCCTCTGCGGCATTCTGGGCATCTCCCTGAACGACCTGTACGGGATCGCGCCCGGCCCGGACGACAGCCTCTCGGTCCGGGAGAAAAACCTGGTCCGCCGCTACCGCGGGATCAGCCCGGTGGGCCGCCGGATCGTCGACCGGATGCTGGACGACATTCTCGAGGAAGAGAGCCTCGAGAAGACCCGGATCCTCGACGGCTCCGCCATCGGCGTGGCGGTCCTCGCGACGAAGGCCGCCGCCGGCGACGGTTTTGACTACAGCGACATCCCGGTGGAGGACTACCGCTTCGTCTACCGGAGCCGCCGGAACGAAAAGGCCGACGCCGTCATCCGGGTCAAGGGGGACAGCATGCTCCCGGTCTACCGGGAAAACGACTGGGTTTACGTGCAGTTCGCCGACTCCGCCGCCGTCGGAGAGGACGTCATCTGCGCCTCCCCCGCCGGCATGCACATCAAGCGTCTCGGGGAGAACGGCCCCTGTTCCCTGAACAGGGACGTTCCCTTCACCCTCACCGCGGAGGACGACCACGTGAGGATCGCGGGGCGGGTCCTCGGCATCGTCGATCCCGCCGACATCCCCGGCGAGGACGACCAGGCGCTTCTGGCGGAGCTCCGCCGCGACGAGGTCCGGGCGTTCCGGGAGAAGCACGGCCTTGACTGAATCAGACGCCGGCCCGGTCTACATCGCGATCGACATGAAATCCTTCTACGCCAGCGTGGAATGCGTCGCCCGCGGGGTGGATCCCCTCCGGGCCAACCTGCTGGTCGCGGATCCGTCCCGGTCCGACAAGACCATCTGCCTGGCCGTCAGCCCGGCGCTGAAGGCCATCGGCGTGCCGTCCCGGCCGAGACTGTTTGAGGCAAAGCAGGCGATCCGGCACTATGAGCGGACCCATCACACGCGGATCCTCTACTACACCGCGACCCCGCGGATGGCGGAGTACGAGCGGGTTTCCGCCCTGATCTACTCCGTCTACCTGCGCTACGCCGCCGCCGAGGACATCCACGTGTACAGCATCGACGAGGTCTTCGTCTACGCCACGCCCTACCTCCGCCTCTACGAGGCGGAGGCCGCGGAAACCGGGCAGCACCCCGCCCGGATCATGGCCATGGCCATGATCCGCGACGTCCTGCGGACGACCGGCATCACCGCCACCGTCGGGATCGGCACCAATCTGTACCTCTCCAAGGTGGCGATGGACATCGTGGCCAAGAAGGCGGCGCCGGACAGGGACGGCGTGCGGATCGCGGAGCTGAACGAGAGCTCCTACTGCTACCGCCTCTGGAGCCACACGCCCCTGACCGACTTCTGGCAGATCGGTCCCGGCAAGGCCCGCCGTCTGCAGAAAAACTACATGTACACCATGGGCGAGGTGGCGGAGTGCTCCGTCCGGAACGAGGAGTGGTTCTACCGGGAATTCGGCATCGACGGGGAGATCCTGATCGATCACGCCTGGGGCATCGAGCCCGTCACCATGAGGGACATCAAGAGCTTCCGGCCGGAGCACAACAGCCTCTCAAACGGCCAGGTGCTTCCGCGGCCCTACCGCTTCGGCGAGGCCCGGGTCGTCTTTCTCGAAATGATCGACGCGCTGTGCGCCGACATGTACCGCAAAAACCTGGTCTCCCGCATCTTCACCTGGTGGATCAGCTTCGACTGGAAGAGTCTGGAGGAATGTCCGGAGTATGACGGGCCCGTGGCCGTCGATTTCTACGGCAGGCTTCATCCGAAGCACGCCAACGGCACGGTCCGCTTCGCCGCTCCCACCGCCTCCTTCGCGTCGGTCTCCGCCGCCCTGGCGGAATCCTTCGACAAAAAGGTGGACAAAAGGCTCCTGGTCCGGCGGATCGGCGTCGGCGCCGACAAGACCTCCGTCGACAACGGCGTGTACCAGCTGGATCTCTTTACCGATTACGACGCGCTGGAGCGGGAAAAGGCCATACAGGGGGCCATGCTGGAGATCCGGCAGAAATACGGGAAAAACGCCGTGGTGAAGGGGCTCAGCCTGCTGAAGGGCGCGATCGCGATGGAGAGGAATCTGCAGATCGGCGGACACCGGGCGGATTATTGACGGCGCGGCCCGCGCCGCCTGCGCGGGTTCGAACTCACAGCGCCGCCCCGCGGCCTCCGGCACACGGGACCTGACGCGGCGCGCAGGTCCGCCCCACGCCGCGGGAAGAAAGAAGGTGAAGCAGATGTCCGCAGCTGCCACGCAGGTCGGCTACATGCCGATGCCGGCGGGTTTTCCGTACCGCGCGCTTTTCCGGCACGGACGGCCCCGCCATCAGAAATACGACGAATTCTGGAGAAAACACCCGCCGATGGATATCTCCCACCGCGCCAAGATCTTTTCCGCCTTCGACGCCCTCGCCGGATTCGGTGACCGCATTGCGGACAAGGAGGTCCTCTACTGCGGCCGTCGGCAGCTGAGCGAAGGAGAGCGGGAGGAGCTGGACCGGAAGCTGTCCGTCCTGCGCCGTCTCACGCGCGGAGGCCGGGCGGCACAAAAAGACCGGCCCGCGGTCACGGTCCGGTACTTCTCTCCCTGCGATGATGAGGACAGCTTCGCCTACGGAACCGGCGGTCTCTACAAAACCGTCAGCGGCGTCTGCCGGAAGGTCGACGGCGTCACCGGACTCATCGAGGTCGGGGATACGGCCGTCCCGGTCGAAGAGATCTCCGAGATCACCGGCCGCCTGTTTGACGCCATGGAGTTCGATATGCCCTGAAATAAAGCAGACTCTGTTCTCCGGGGAAAAGAGGACAAAGAAGCCCGTGACTTCCGTCACGGGAGATTCACGAAAAGAGGAATCGCAGGATGTGTACCAGATACTATGTGGAATTATCCCCCGAGCTTCGGCCGATCATAGAGGCCGCCCGCCGCTCCGCCCTCGCGGACAGGATGGTGCACCGGCTGGGGCGTCCCGCCGCGAAGGAGGGAGAGGTCCGGCCCACCGACATCGGCGCCGTGCTCGCCACCTCCTCCCGGGGCGCGGCCGCCGGCTTCCCCATGGTGTGGGGCTTTACGTCTCCCGCGTCCGGAGGCCCTCTTGTCAACTGCCGCGTGGAGACGGCCGGCAGCAAGCCTCTGTGGCGGGAGAGCTGGGAGCGGAGGCGATGCGTCGTCCCGGCGTCCTTCTATTACGAGTGGGAGCATTTCACCACGCCCTCCGGCGCCAAAAAAACGGGGGACCGGTACGCCATCCAGCCGGCCGGCGCCGCCGTCACCTGGCTCGCCGGCCTGTACCGGATGGAGGACGGCTTCCCTCATTTCGCCGTCCTGACGCGCACCCCGTCCCCCGGATTGGCCCGGATTCATGACCGCATGCCGGTGATCCTGCCCCCCGGCTCCATAAAAGCGTGGATCAGTCCGGCTACGTCCGCGGACGCCGCAAGGGCCATCGCGGAGGCATCCCTCACCGATATGGTATTCGAGAGATCCCCGTGAGATCCGGGCCTTCACGTCGGATCATGACTTCTTCTTCAGCCTGCAGACCACGCCGTCCGGCAGAACGATCTCAACCGTCCCGGCCGCCTTCTTTCCGAACAGGTCGTAGATCCTGCCGGCGCTGCAGCTCCTGCCGCGCACGGTGCGCGTCGAATTTGCCACATACCCGATCTGTCCGAGACCCTTCAGCGTCACGCGGATCGCCTCCGCGTCGTACGGATTGTCCGGCTCCTTTTCCAGCTTCACCTTCATCCCTGGCTTCAGGAATTCATGCCCGTAGCGGTATTTCGTGCCGGTAATCGTGAAATAGACCTTACTCATCGCTCCTCCCTCCTTTCCTTCCTTATTCTCCCGCGAACTCGATGTAGTCCGACTCGCTGGCAAACAGAACATATCTTCCGTCCACATATCCCATGTAACCGCTCTCCGTAAAATATCCCTTCATTCCGCACCTCCTGCCGCCTGAAAGATGGTCGTGATCCGCGGCCTGTGACCTGTTTCCGTCTGCTATGGTCTGATTATGCCCGATCCGTTGTCCGCACAGGTGGACAATGAAAAAGAAACGCAAAAAAATGCCGCAGAAGCCCAACCGTAAAGTGAAATTTGACCCAAAAAAGCTGCCGCGCAGATTCCGTAACAGATTCCGCGCGGCAGCTTTCGCTGTTTTACGATGCCTTTTATTCCGTTATCAGCTTCATCAGTACCTTCGCGAAGCCCTCATGGCCCGTTACGGACGGATGATTTCCCCGATTCGCCAGCAGCTCCACCACGGGATACCCGGCCTCCTCATATTTCTCCCAGACGAGATAGGCGTCCGCGAGGCAGCATTTCTTTTCTGCCGCCAGCTTCCGGATGATCCCGACCCTCTCAATCAGCGGCGATTTGGGATTCTTCAGAAAGTCCGGCATTTTTTCCATGTTCGGCGTCATCAGGATGACGTCCGCTTTGGTCTCATTCTGAATCACGGCCAGCGTCCGGCGCAGCGCCGCCTCATAATCGGCCGAGTTGCCGCATTCCGGCCCCCAGTTCAGGGATCCGTTGATGATGACAAGATCCGGCCGGTGGCAGACCACGTCGCGGTAGACGCGCTTCTCCATGCCGTACATCGTATCGCCCGCGATGCCGGCGTTGACGGTGCTGACAGAAGTCTCCTCAAAGTAATCGATCAGCCGTGAGCGAAATTTCTCCAGATAACATTCCCGGGCGTCCGTGACTTCTCCCTCGGAAAAAGAGGGTATGCCGCCCGAGTCGATCAGGGCGAAGATTTCCTCCAGATTCCCCCGGGGCTCAAAATGGCCCGCCGTCACACTGTCTCCCAGCGCGACGATCAGGGGGTTTCTGCGCTCCAGACCGTCGTCGGGCAGTCCGTACGGACTGAAGGCGTTGATGCTTCCCCGGTTCTCCTTCATCACTTTGATGAAATGTTCCGGCCTCATCTCTCCGCATGTATCCGTCTCGTCCGCCATCCGGAGAAACGCCTCTGCATACTTCGCAGGTGTTCTGTACATCGTCCGCATCATATCCGTCACCTCTTTACCGTATCGTCCGGTCGATTTTCTCCATATAGCGGAGAATATGGCCGGCGGCCGCCTCAAAGGCCGCCCCGGTAAATCCGTGCCTTCCGCCCTCTATGACGTGAAATTCACAGCGGGGAATGACGTTCGCCGCCCTCTTCGACACGGAGAGAGGCACCGTCGAGTCCCGGTCCCCGTGGAGCAGCAGGACGTCTCCCTGATACTGCGCGAGTTCATCATATACGTCCAGGTCCCAGACGTCGGCGGCATAGTTTCCGCCGACGCGCATCCAGCCTCCGAAGAGGTCAAATTCCGCCGGGATCCGTTCCTTTTGGCGGAACCTGGCGCGCATCTCGTCCGGGATGGTAAAGGGCGGGTACAGAAGCATCATGCCCGCGATCCTTTCCGCGTTCCGGCACCCCGCCACCGCCGTGACGACCGCCCCCTGGCTGCCGCCCAGCAGGACGATCCTCTCAGGATCCGCAAACTCCCACGACGACGCCTCCGCCAGAACCGCCTCGAGATCCGAGACCTCCGTCATGACGGACATTCCGACGTTGGCGCCGCTGCTTTGGTTCTTTCCCACGCTCCCGCCGCAGAAATCATAGGTGTACGCCGCATAACCCGCGGCCGCGAGCCGTTCGGCGTAGGGGACGCCGCTCTCATGGCTGTTTCCCAGCTCATGGGAAAAGATCACCAGCGGCCGTTTTTCCTCTCCTTCGGGAATAAACGCCTTCCCGAAGATCTCAAGTTCTCCGCGGCGGCACGGTATTTCCGCCGTCCTGTAGGATTTTTCCGCCATTTTTCCTCGTTCAGCCTTCTTTTTTCATCAGGGGCACGCCGGCGTTCCACGCCTGTCCGGCCTTCTCCCCCGTCGTGTAATAACCGTTCTGGAACTGATCAAACATCAGCGCGTGAAGCTTCGCGGGATCGACCTTGCCGTTCTCGGAGAGAACCGCCTCCTCCGCCTTCACGTTCACGATCTTTCCGACGATTCCCGAGACGTGCTCGCTCTCCAGGAACTCCAGGAGCTCGCATTCCATCACGAGCGGGAATTCTTCGATGACCGGCGCGTTGACCTTGTCGCTCTTTACCGCGTGATAGCCGGTCCGCTCAAACTTGTCGTCGATCTTGTTGCCGGACGCGATGCCGAAGAAATCCGCCGCTTCCATGTGGGCCTCGTCGGCCAGGGCGACGGTAAAGGCCTTGCTCTCCTTGATATTCAGCCAGGTTCTCTTCCCTTCGCCGATGAAGAGAATGATCTTGTCCATGTCGCAGATCTGGCCCCAGGCCACGTTCATCACGTTCACTTTTTCATTTTTGTCATATGCCGCCACCATCAGCACCGGCATGGGATACACAGCGGGTACGACGCCCAGATCTTTCTTCATAACTGTCACCTTGTCCTTTCTGTCGCGTGCCGGAATCTGCGGTTCCGGCATCTGCCTCTTGTGTCTTTCTGCCAGATATGATATCTTGTTTTGGAAGAAATAACAAGTACCATCGTATATGACTGGTACTTTCTAAAAGGAAAGTAATATCATAAAAGGAACGCCATGAAGGAAAAGATTGAGAGCGCCGATTTCTCCCGGACCGGCTACAGCTATACCCTGTCCCTCATTTCCGGAAAATACAAGCCGGTGATCCTGTACTGCCTGATGGAGTACGAGCCCGTGCGCTTCAATGAGATGCGGCGTTATCTGGGCAGCGTCTCGGACAAGACCCTCAGCCGGAGCCTGAAGGAGCTGGAGGAAGACCGTCTGATCACCCGCACCGTCTACCCCCAGATCCCGCCGAAGGTGGAGTACACCCTCACGGACCGCGGCAGCTCGCTGGTGAAGATACTGGATAAGCTGTGCGACTGGGGTATCGAGAACCGGCCGCCGGAAAGCTGAGACGGCGGCGCCGAAACAGCACAGTCGGAACAGCACAGTCGGAACAGTACAGTCGAAGCAGCACAGCCGAGGCAGCGCGAAGCAAAATAGCAGAAGCGCCACAACCGAAGAGGCGGCCCGCAGGCCGCCTCTTCTCTCGTGCCGTGCTGCGCGCGGCGCCGTTATGGTCCGATTCTGTATCCGTTCCGGGTGAAGATCTGCTGCAGCGACCGGTTGATGAGCCGGTGGACGTCGGAGATGTCCTGCTCCCGGCACTCCGCCGTGACGGAGAGCGTCATGGTGCCGCCCTCCAGCGCCACGATGCCGTTGTACACCGGGCCCTTCAGGATGCGGCGGTCCTTCTCGCCGATGACCGGCAGTTCCCGCTGCAGCATCGCCTCGATATCGTCGATGGAGTACTCGGCGGAGACGGCGAATTCGCAGACGCAGAGGGAATTCATCCGGGTCATGTTGGTGCTCATGGTGATGTCCCGGTTGCTGAGGGTCACGATGTTGCCCTCGGCGGTCTCGATCCTGACAAAGCGGAGGCCGATCTCCTTCACTTCCCCGTGGTAGACCTTCATGCCGACCCCCAGGTCCACGATGTCGCCGGCGTGGATGATGCCCTCGAAGACCATGGTCAGGCCGGCGATGATGTCCGAGACAAAGTGCTGGGCGCCCAGCGATACCGCGATACCGAGGGTCGCGATGGCCCCCAGGATCACGCTGATCTGGATCCCGGTGTAGGTCAGGCCCAGGATGATAAAGCCGAAGAGCGCCAGATACATGCAGAGGCTCCGGAGAAGCCGGCAGATCGTCACGCCCTTCGATCCCATAAAGGTGGCGATCACGGTCAGCAGAATCCGCATCAGGATCACGGCCATCACGATCTGCCCCAGAAGGAGCAGGCTTCCGGCCAGCGCGAACAGATTGAGTCCCTTCTCCCAGCTCCCGGACGTCAGGTAGTAGTACACCGAATTGCGGGACAGCGCGGTGGTGAAATTGGCGATGGGGATCTGCTGGGTCAGATACAGGCCGGTGATGATCTCCATGGTAATGAGAACGATGTTCTCCGGCCGGATTGTCGTGAGATAGTGCCGCACGCCGGCCCAGGCGCCCGGCTTTCTGTCCGGCGCCGGGTTCATTCTCTTGTTCAGCTCGAAATACTCATCGGTGTAGGGTCCCAGGACAAAATGCGCCAGAACCACGTAGATCACGACAAAGAGCAGGCTTCCCACCAGGGCGGAGGCGAGCATGCCGGCCAGCAGGGGCACCCTGGGGGCCGCGTAAAAGGCGATGCGCCCCGCCGTCTCCCCGGAGACGTCCTCCGCGTCGCGGAACTGCAGCACGGAGGAGGTGACGAACATGGTGCCGTCGTCCGTCTTCACGTTCTGCAGGACGGAGCCCTGCAGCTGGGCGCTGCCAAGACCCAGGACGGAGATATCCCTGCCGATCAGGTCTTCGCTGCCCGAGAAAAGGATCTCCCCGCTCTCCGGGTCGGCGATGCACAGCGTCACGCCGTCCTCGGACAGACTCTTCAGCACCGAGTCCGTCGTCTCCGAGGCGTCGAAGGCCCACGCCTCCGGCTCCACGGCGATGATCATGGCGCCGTACCGCGCCGGATCCTCCGCGTCGCGGATCCGCATGCCCACCCTGATTTCGTTGAGCCCGGTTATTTCATCGGTCTCCGGGTCATGGATGATGCAGGGCACGCCGTTCAGGATCCGCCGGAAGTCATACGTCACGGATTCCGGATCCCGGCTGAGGTACAGGCCGATGTAGTCCCCGCTGCTCACGGTCTCGCGGCCGTCGGCGTCGTACAGGGTGATGGAGGACGCGGAGATGTTCTCCGCGAGCGTCTCCAGGACCGCTTTCTCCCGCAGCTCGGGATAGGCGTCCAGGGCGTCCGCGATGCGGGTGCCGTAGTCGGTGTAAACCTCCTCGAAGCGGTCCATGTTCTGTCTGACGCGGGCGGCATTCATGTCCAGGCTCTCGTCGAGCATCCTCAGCCTTTCCTTGCCTCTCGCCGTGTCGTCATACAGGCCGTTGAGCGAATAGATCAGTATGCCGCTCAGGAAAATAAGAATGGTGCCGATCACCCCGCACAGAACCGCGAAGCGGCGGACGTTGGCCGGGGTATACCGCTTCTCCGTAAACGGCGTCAGCTCATTCTCCCGGATGTACCGGTAGAGCGCGAAGCCCGCCGTGAGAAGGGGCGTGATGAAGAGGATCAGGACCGCGAACATGTACGTGCCCTGGCTGAGCGCCTTGACGTACAGGTTGGGCTGGATCGAAAGAAGGACCAGATAGCCGCCGATCTCCGGGACGGCGCACCTCACATAGCGGAAGGTGCCCTCCTGCAGGGTCAGCGTACCGGAATGATAGCCGTTGTTCTCCTCCTCGTCCCCGCCCGAAAGATTCTCCATCCCCGTTTTCGCGAGGATTTCCTCGAGATCCGCGAAAATGTCGCTGCTGTAGAGGATCCGCTGCCCGTTCTCCGAGGAGGGATCCGCCGCCGTGCACATCGCGTAGACGTTGTAGGCCGTCTCCGCCTTGCGGAGAATCGCCGGTATATCCACCGACGCCTCGATGTCGCCGCTGTCCACTTTGACGCCGGCGCCGTCCGGATCCGGGGCGGCCGCCCCTTCGCCGTCCCAGGCGGAGTCGCTGCGGAGCGCCAGCGCCGAGAGCGTGGCGTCCACCGCGTACCGGTCCCGGATCCGCTTCTCCGTGGCGCTCCACTTTGACCGGATGTCCTCCAGCGTGTGGGTGACCTCCTCCAGCTTCAGCGTATCATCCCAGACATGGTTTCTGACAAGGGTCGCGTGATTCAGCATCATGATGATCCACCCGAAGGCGATCACAAACAACACGGCCAGGACGATTGTCAGGATGATTCTTTTTCGGCTGATTTTCATAGACGGAAACGCTCCTTCCGGGATCGCCGGTTTTTATCGCTTATCCTTGTCGACGAACTCCAGAGTGATGACGGAAAGAAGGAAGAAAACACCGACAAAGATCAGAAGATGAATCCAGTTGTGAAGAATGTTGCTGGCGGTAAACGCGTAGTCGGGCTCATACATGGCCTCGGAGGCCTTTTCCCTGACCTTCGCCATGGTCTCCTCGCGGCCGATGAGATCGATGGCGTCTCCCACGGTCATGTGGATGTCGAGGCCCTCGTTCCAGTAGTCCTGCACGATCTCGTTTCCCGCGAGGAAATCGACGACCTCGCCGAGCGTCGTGACGGCGCCCACCTCGGTATTCAGCGCGCCGTCGAGCTCTTCCAGGTCCATCAGGGCGGCGATCACCTGCCCCACCGTGACGTCCGCGATCAGGACCTCGCTGCGCAGGCTCTCATAGCTGTCCCTCTCGAGCAGGTCCTCCCCGATCTCGCGCACCGTCATCCTGTTTCCGATTTTGACGGCCCGAAGATCGGATACCATCGCGTTTTTCCCGTCGCCGAGGATGTCCAGCACCTGTCCCACCGTGACCGTGCCGCCGATCTCGACGCTGTCCACCAGGCCGATCATCCCGTCGACCGCCGAGTAGGGCAGGTCGTTGATCTTCGTCTGGGCCGCCATCGCCTTGAGACCCGGATTGGAAATGGTCAGCATCTCAATGGGCTCCACCACCTTCGGCAGCGAGAAGAGGCCGCCGGAGAAGACCAGCTGGAAGATCAGCACGAAGGGCATGATGGTCATCGCCGTCGTCGTGGAGTGCACGAGGGTGGAGATCCACAGGGAAAGCAGGTCGGACGAGTAGGTGACCAGCAGCATCGTGATGCCGGCGTCCAGCACCATCCAGGGCGTAAACAGTCCCTTGCCCGGGAATTTCATGCCGACCAGGTACAGCACGACGATGGTCACGATCGTCTGCAGCACGCACAGGATCAGCTGGTACATGAGGTGTGCCATGATGTAGGAGGAAATGTGCATGCCGGAGCGGTGCTCCCTCTTGATGACGTTCCTCTCCCGGCAGACCACCTGGATGGAGTTGAAGGATCCGTTCCAGATGCACACGCACACGATGGCAAAGGCCGCCGTGAGGGTTCCTTCCATGCTGACGCCGAAGTCCCCGCCCAGGGCGAAGCCCACCAGGCCGGCGATGAGCGCCGCCATCGGCAGCACCTTCCAGTCGCTCTGGTGCACAAACATCCGGAGAAATTTACCGAAATAGATACCGATCTGTCCGATGCGGCCGCGGTGCCGCACTTCCAACTGCCTCTCAGAAACGTTTCCGCTCATCTCAGCCATGCTGCACCTCCGCATATTTCAGGACGTACTCGTCCGCCAGTCCGTCGCCGCCTTCTTCCTTCTGATTGATCGACTTCACGATTTCTTCCATTCCATCCCTGCCGACGAACACCCTGGCCTCCTCGACGCTGCCGTAGAAGGCCAGCCGTCCCGTGCGGGAGCTGTCCTTCGCCAGGACGATCACGTCGTCGAACAGGTCGATCACGCGGTCCGGCGTGTGGGTGATGACGATGACGATCTTGCCGGTGTCGGCGATGCCGCGGAGCTGGGTGAAGAGCTCCCTGGCCATCACGCCGTCAAGACCCGAGTCCGGCTCGTCCAGGATGAACAGGGACGGGTTGGAGAGGAACTCCATGGAAATGGACAGACGCTTCTTCTGTCCTCCCGACAGCTTCTCCACCAGGCTGTCCCTCACCGGCGTCAGGCCGAAGATTTCCATCACTTCCTCGACGCGCTTCTTCCGGTCCTCCTTGGGAATGTCCTTGGAGAGGCGCAGCTTCGCCGCGTCCAGAAGGGTCTTTTCCACCGTGTCCTTGCTGCGGATCGTCTCCTGCTGCGGCACGAAGCCCACCTCGTACTGCATCTTTTTGTAGTCGCTGTACATGTCCTTTCCGTTCAGCACCACCTTGGCGTCCGCCTTCTCATAGCCGTTGACGGCGTTCAGGAAGGTCGTCTTGCCCGCGCCGGAGCCGCCGAGCAGCAGCACCATGTGCCCCTGCGGGATCGCCATGTGGATGTCCTTCAGCAGGTATTTCTTGTGGAAGAATTCCTTGACGTGGCGGTCCTTCAGATTGACCGTCAGGCCCTCGTCCATGACGGCGGCGCTGCCGTGGGTCGCGAGCCGCTCCATCTCGGCCCGGATGTCCTCCACCTTCCAGGACGGCTGATACTTCCTGAAAAGGCCCCAGACCAGCATCGGGATCCAGCGGAGCTCGTCGATGACGCAGAGAAGGAGCCACACCTTACGGACGCCGTAGATGCGGACGAAGCCGGAGAATACCTTGATGTTGTACACGAAATGCATCAGCATCACGGAGAAAAGAACGACCAGGATCAGCGGGGCAAAGGTGGTGAGGGTTCCGCTGCCTTCGTTCCACCGGAAACAGATGTTCAGCACCTGCAGCACGGTGATCATCATACTGGTGACGCAGAAATACCGTCCCTCCGGCTCCCGCGCCGCGCAGCGTCCGAGCTGATACTCCCTCGCCCAGGGGATCAGCGCCCACCATCCCTTCAGTCCTGATTTCCCAAGAAGCAGCCACGCTCCCAGAATATACAGACACCTCATGAGAATAAAGAAAGGCCGATACGAGTCAAAAAGCAGTGTCAGTATCAGCTGCAGAATGTTGCTCATGTTTCCTGGTCTCCTTTCTTTCCTTCTTACGTTCCAAATCCGGCCGGCAGTAAGCCGGCCGGATGACCCGAACATCCTTTATTTCTTCCGGAAGATCCGTTTCAGCGCAAAGATCAGCATGGAGGCGCCGGTCAGGAGGACGATCACCGCGATCATCGGCATGCCGTTCGGAAGAACCGGCCTGATCGACGTCGAACTCAGGCGGCAGCCGCCGGAGAACAGGACGCATCCGATGATCACCAGGATGACGTCGTTGATCTTCGCGTTGAGCTCGCCGATCAGGTCCGCGTAGCCGGTCAGCTCCAGATTGACCTTCAGCCGTCCCTTCATGATGTCGGACAGCGTGTCGGCGATCAGCTGCGGGATTCTCGAGACCTTCTTCCCCACGTCCAGCACACCCTGGCCGAGGTTCATGATCTCCTTCTCCAGGCTGAAGGACTTCTTCATCCGGTCCATCAGCTTGTCGGAGATGACCTCAAACAGATCCAGCTCCGGGCAGAGCTGCTCCATCACGCCCTCGATGGTCAGGAAGGAGCGCACCAGCATCGTGAACCGGCCCGGCATCGAGATGTGGTGCTTGTCCGCCAGGTCGCACACCTCGCCCAGAAGCCCGGAGAAATCGATGTCGCTCAGGCTGGAGACGTTCTTGTACTTGGCGCAGAAGAGCTCCAGGTCGTCCTTCAGCTTGTTTCTGTCACAGCCCGCGCCGCTGGAACCGATGGCCAGAACGCCGTCCGCCATCTGGTCGGTGTCGCTGCGGAGAAGGCCGACGACGATGTTCTCGAGGGCGGTGATGTCCGCCTCGGTGATTTCGCCGATCATGCCGAAGTCAATCCAGTGGACCTTTCCGCCGCTGACCATGATATTGCCCTGGTGAGGATCCGCGTGGAAAATGCCCGCGTCAAACACCTGGTGGAGATAGCTCTCCAGGATGTCCCGGCCGACCTGCATGGCGTCGGTCCCCTGCTCGGGGAGCTTTTCCTTTTTGGAGACCGAGCAGCCGTCCACGAAGGTCATGGTAAAGATGCGCTCCGTCGTCAGCTCGTCGATGACGGTGGGGCAGGTGACCGTGCCGTCCGCCAGGATCACGTCCTTGAAGAACCGGGTGTTGGCCGCCTCGATCCTGAAATCGAGCTCCTCCCACGTCACCTTCTCGAACTCCCGGATGATGGCGGCGAAGCTCATGGTGTCGCTGTCCTTTTCATCCGCGTTTCCGCCGTCCAGCAGGGGCGCCAGCTTCCCGAGAAGCTCGAAGTCCTTGGCCATCATTTCCGCGATCAGCGGGCGCTGGACCTTTGTGACGACCTTCGTGCCGTCCTTCAGCACGCCGTAGTGAACCTGTCCGATGGAGGCGGAGCCGATGGGCTCGTCCCGGAACTCCCTGTAGATATCCTCGATCTTCCGGCCGGTCTCCGCCTCGATCACGGCGCGGGCGATCCGGGGATCCAGCTCCTTCACATTCTGCCGCAGCGTCTCCAGCTCCCTGCAGTAATTCTCCGGGAGAAGATCCGTCCGGCTGGACATGATCTGTCCGATCTTGACGTAGGTCGGGCCGAGATCCTCCAGCGTCGTCCGAAGCTCCACGGGCGTGAGCCCGTTGGCGTAGAAATTGTGCTTCGCGAGCACGCCGATCATCTGGGCGGAACGTTTGGTATTCTTCTTCTCTTCCTTCAGCTCGTCCGCCAGAAGCGCTTCCAGCTCCGGCGTCATGTTCGTCGGCGTGTGGGTTAAGCCCGCCTTCGTGGCCGCCAGTTCCTTCTGCAGCTCATCCTTGCTCGGCATCGCGGCGGCTTCCTGTCCCTCTTCCGCGTTTTCCTCCGCGGCGGTGACGTTTTCTATCGTCTCAACGGCTCCCTCTGCCGGAATGTTTTTCTTTTTCTTTCCTTCACTCATCTTAAGCGCCCTCCTTACTTAGTCCGGATCGGCCAGACCAGAACCAGTCTTACGAAACCCACCGCCGCGGCGTAGAGCATGACTCCTCCGATGACCTTTACGAAGGAATGCTGTGTCTGCCACCACGGGTTATTGAGAATCACGATACCGGCCACGATCAGTGAAATGCTCAGAAGAAGCAGGATCCACCACCATTTTTTCCCGGACCGGCGGGCGTACATCCACGCGTGGACGACGCTGTGCAGACCGTCGATGATCAGAAGGATTCCGAAGAGCACGCTGAGCACCGTCAGAATGTTGTCGCCGGAAATGAGAATATACAGTCCCAGAACCACCAGAAGAAGAGCCGCCGTAAACAGAATACAGTCCGTCAGCTTCTTGCTTCCCGCGACAAAGTCCCATATCATCACGCCCCCCACGAGCAGGATGATATAGCCCAGCACTTCCACCAGAATGCCGTCATGCCGCACCGGTATGATCAGCATGAGCAGTCCGACGATCATCAGCAGAAGCGTCGAGATAACCGTCTGATGCTTGATTCTGTCCAATACCTGAATAATCATGTCTTAAACCTCCTCACTGTCTTTTTTCGTCTGACGGGAACCGGATTCCTCTTCCGGCACAGGAGCCTCAGGCGTCTCCTGCGGCCGCCCTTTGTAGCGGAAGACCATCATGGTCGTGTCGTCAAACCTGGCCGCCCCGTCCATAAACGCGTTGATTTCCGCGTTGACGGAGGCAAGCATCTCTCCCGGAGCTTTGTCTTTGCAGCGGTTCAGCGTCTCCAGCGTTCTGCCGACGCCGAACTGCTCGTACTGACTGTTGGCGGCCTCCGGGACGCCGTCCGTATAGACAAACAGGCAGTCGCCCGGGTTCATCCTGAAATCGTGCTGCCGATAGGTGATCCCGTCCAGCATGCCGACGACCGGGCTGTGCCGGTAGACCACCGTCTCAAACAGCCCGTCCTTCCGGCAGAGCATCGGGTGCTCGTGCCCGGCGTTGGCGGCCACGCCTTCGCCCGTCCTCAGGTCGATGATCGCCAGCCATACCGTCACAAAGCATCGGCCTTCGCCGTTTTCACTCAGCTGTCCATTGACCTGCTCCAGGATTCGGGAGGGCGGGGAGCCCGTCTGCGCCTGAATCTTGATCAGGGCCTTGGATTCCGCCATAAACAGCGCGGCGGGAATGCCCTTGTCGGACACGTCGGCCATCACCAGGGCCAGATGATGGTCGTCTGTCAGGAAGTAATCGTAGAAATCGCCGCCGACCGTCTTCGCCGGGACCATGGAGGCGCACAGCTCAAACTCGGGATGGTCCGGGAACTGCGGCGCCTCGTCCGGGAGCATGTGCAGCTGGATCTGCGCGGCCGTCTCCAGCTCAAATCCTATCCTCTCTCTCTCGGCCGCCGCCTGCTCGATCTGCGCGGTATAGTCGTCCAGCTCCGTGGTCAGCGCCACAAAGTCCTCCGACAGCTGGCCGATCTCATTCCGGCGGATCGCGAAGGATCCCCTGGCCGTCAGAATTTCGTTGAGCTCTTCCTCGGCGGACCGGCTGTCCTTCGTATTCGTGTAGGACCGGATGCTTTTCAGCACCTTCTGGAGAGGATTCAGGAAAAACCGCAGAAGGAGCACCATGATCAGGTTCAGAAGCAGGAACTGATACATCATGGAGATCAGCGTATCCTTCATGACCGAGCTCCGAACCTGTCTGAGCAGGTCCTTCACGTTGTAGGTCGAGCCAACCAGAAAGGCCTGGCGGTTCTCATCCGCCAGTGCCAGGCAGGTGTAATAATCCAGATAATTGCCTGCCCCCTTCATGGTCTCCCCGACCGTCCGCTCCGCGTTTTCCTCCTCCGGGGCGAGGGCCGCGCCCACCGCTTCCCGCATGACCGACCGGGCGACCTCGTTCTCCCTCACGTCCACGTTCACGCCGAGGATGTACACGTTCTCATAGGCCGTCCCGCGCACAGAGCCGGGCTCCGCCCCGCTCATGATGAAAAGCTGCGACGCGTAAGGGTGCTCCCCCTCGTCGGTATCCGTCTTCACGACGTACAGATAGGAGAAGCCGTAATTCTTCTTGATGGCGTTGATACGGGTGATCATCCAGGAGTAGACGATCTCCGCATACAGCCGCTGATCCTCCTCCGGCAGGGAGGCAAGCTCCTCCTCGCTGCAATACCGAAGCTGCAGATCCGGGTGGCGCTGTGAAAACAACGCGCTTTTTTCTTCCGTGACGGTCCCCTCGGAAAAATCGGCGTCATACTCGATATCCAGCTCAGAGGCATGGTCTGCCCAGAACCCGAGCAGCCACGCGTACGCCGGATATTCCTTCAGGGAGGAGATCACCTCGCCGGCCGCTTCCGCCGACCGGACCCCGGTATACGCCCGGACCCTGCCTCTTTGGATCTGTAACTGCGAGACCTGTGTGATCACACCGAGAATGATGATCGCCGCCACGACGAGCAGATAGATCTGCGCGATCAGTCCCGTCCGTTTCTTTTTCATAGATAAAGCTTCCGTAATTCTGATCTGATGCAGCCTTCGCCTCTTTGGCGAAGGCGCCTCCGTCTCACTTCATCGCCTCTTCGGCGGGATCCGCTTACGCGATCTCCTCAGCGGAATCCGCAGAAGCTGCCGCAGGCTCCTCGGCGGAGTCCGCGTAAGCCGTCACAGGCTCTTCCGCGGAGTCCGCATCCGCCTCGCCGATCTCATCCCCATAGAGTTCCATCATGGCGTCGTTCCACATGGCTTCCAGCTCGTCGGCGGTCCGGATCTCACCGGTGTACTCGATTCCCGTATACTCCGGATGCTCCGTCAGGTAATCCTTCATATCCTGCATCACATAGGCATCGTTGAAGGCAATCGAATCCAGGGCCTCCTCGAGGGAAATCCCCATCTCGTCGCACATCGCCCGCAGGGAATCCGTATAGCCCTCGCCGTCTTCCGAATACACGGCTTCCACGACGGGGTAGCTTCCGTCCTCATCCTTCGTCTGCGTGAAGAGGATGACGACACCCGACCCGCTTGTCATCCACAGCTGGTTTTCATCATCCGCCGTATAGTTGCACTGGATCATCGAGCTCATCGTCCGGATCTCTTCCTCATCCAGGCCGCTCTGGGCGATGGTGCCGTTCGTCACGATCTGAACGTCGCCCGGATCCATCAGATCGGCGTTCTGTTCCATGTAATACTCGTTCTCGTCTTCCCTGATCTGTTCGTAGGCACGGAAGATCGCGTCCAGGTCAAAAGAATCTGCCCCGCCGTCTCCGCTGCCGGTGAACTGGTCCAGCAGATCGCCTCCGCCCGGGATCTGCTCCAGGAGATCCTCGGCGTACGCCTTCAGCGAATCGAGGTCCAGATCCTCCGACGCGCTCTGAATCTTCTCGGACACGTCCGCCAGAGCCTCCGAGATCCCGTCTCCCGCCTGGCCCAGCTCTTCCTTGATGGAGCCGACCAGCTCACTGACCTCCGCCTCCTCCGGCAGCACGTCCTCGAGCAGGCCGCCCTCGCCGAACAGAGAATCCAGCAGGCCGCCTGCCGCCTCTTTCGCTTCTTCCGCCGCATCCTTCACAACGTCCCCCGCGGACACGGCCGACGTCGTCATCGCAGCAGCAGCCATTCCCACCAGCAGCATTTTTCCGTACTTCATTCCAGTCCCTCCCTGTTTCAGGTTTTTCTCAGCGGTTCCACAGCCGTCTCTTTTACGGACGCCGCCTGCCGCTGCCTGTTAATCCCATATATTATAATACCAAGAATGGGCTCTCATTTCCATGCCTAATCCGCTGTCTTCCGCTGTT
>CACYDL010000041.1 GCA_902773195.1 uncultured Lachnospiraceae bacterium | reverse complement strand
CTCAACGCCGAGGGCGGTGGAGTCGTTGGAGCAGAGCCACACATCGACGTTCTGGCCGTCCGCATAGTTGGAGGAAAGGATGTTCTCAGCTCTCGTCTGAGCGGTCTCGGTTGCCCATGTCGGCGTAGCGACGTCGTCGAAAGCGAACTGGCCGGACGGAATGACGAGCTTGCCCGCATCGATGTACGGCTGAAGGACGTCGACAGCGCCCTGATAGAAGTAACGGGCATTGTTGTCACCCGGGTCACCGGCGGTGATCTCAAGGTTGAACGGGCCGTCAGCGTTCTCAAGATCAAGCGTGTCTACGATGTAGGTTCCCTGAACGGTACCGACCATGTAGTTGTCGAAGGTCGCATAGTAGGAAACAGCGTCGGAATCCATCAGCAGACGGTCATAGGCGATGACCGGGATCTCGTTCTCTTTCGCCATCGTGAGGGCCGTTCCAAGGGAGGAGCCTTCAATCGCCGCGATAACAAGAACTTCGTCTCCGCTGGAGATCATGTTCTCAACCTGGGAAAGCTGCGTCTGGACGTCGTTGGAAGCGTACTGAAGGTCCACTTCGAAGCCGGCAGCCTCAAGAAGGGCCTTCATGTTGTCGCCGTCCTGATTCCATCTCTGAAGATCCTTGGTCGGCATGGAGACGCCGATCTTCTGGCCGTTTCCGATGACAGCCGCTTCTTCAGCAACGGATTCCGCAAAAACCGGAGCGCTCATGCTGGCTACCATAGCCGTTGTAAGCATGAAACCAATAATCTTTTTGTTCATATTTTTCCTCCTTCAGAAATAAATGCTCGGCGGTTCCCCGCTACGATCCTGATTCTAGCACGATCCGTCAGGCGGGAAAATAGACAGAATTGTCCTTTTTTAGTCTTTCTTTGACAACACTCCGGCGGGAAACAGGCCGTTTTTAGGACATATTTGCCGAAGAAAATGCCGTTCCGCAAAAATGTCCTATTGCGCCCACCGGAGACAGAACGCTCCCTCCCGGAGGCGCAGGGCCGCCGCTTCCGGGGCATCACACAAGGAGATTCACGATCGCTCCCTCCCCTAGGCGCAGGGCCGCCGCGCTTCCTCACCGCCGGGCGTCCGTCCCGCGCGCCAGGGCGGCCCGCACGAACCCGAGAAACAGCGGGTGGGGCCTCGTGGGCCGGGACTTGAACTCGGGGTGGAACTGCACTCCGACAAAGAACGGGTGGTCCCGAAGCTCCGCGGCCTCCACGAGGGTTCCGTCCGGCGAGAGGCCCGACAGCACAAGTCCCGCATTCGTCAGGACCTCCCTGTAGTCATTGTTGAACTCATATCTGTGCCTGTGCCTCTCGCGGATCTCCTCCGCGCCGTAGCACCGCTCCATGAGGGTGCCCGGCTTTATGCGGCAGGGATAGCTCCCGAGGCGGAGGCTTCCGCCCTTTTCCACCTCGTCGGACTGCCCCGGCATGAAGTCGATCACCTTATGGGAGGAGGCCTCCTCGAATTCGCCGGAGCAGGCATCCCCGATCCCGGCGGCGTGCCGGGCAAATTCGATGACGGCGATCTGCATCCCCAGGCAGATCCCCAGATAGGGCACTCCTTCCTTTCTCGCGTACTCCGCCGCCAGAATCATCCCCTCCGTGCCGCGGCCGCCGAACCCGCCGGGCACGATGATCCCGCTCACGCCCTCAAGCTTCGCGCGGACGTTCCCTTCGCAAAGCTCCTCCGAATCCAGCCAGTCGATCTGCACGTCGGCGTTCAGCGCGAATCCGGCGTGGGCGAGGGCTTCCATCACGGAGAGATAGGCGTCGTGCAGCTGCACGTACTTGCCGACGAGGCCGATCCGGACCTTCTCCCCGGGACGCTTTATATTATGTACGAGCCGGCGCCACTCCGACAGGTCCGGGGACGGCGCCAGAAGCTCCAGCTCTCTGCACACCACGTCCGAGAACCCGGACTCCTCCAGCATCAGGGGCGCCTCGTAGATGCTGTCCAACGTCCGGTTTTCGATGACGCAGTCGGGACGGACATTGCAGAAGAGGGCGATCTTCCGGAAAATGTCCTCCTCCAGGGCTTCGTCGCACCTCAGCACGATGATGTCCGGGGTGATCCCCATGCCCTGCAGCTCCTTCACGGAGTGCTGCGTCGGCTTGGTCTTGTGCTCGCGGGAGCCCCGGATGTAGGGAAGCAGCGTCACGTGGATAAACAGGCTGTCCGTCCTTCCGATCTCCAGGGAGATCTGCCGGACCGCCTCCAGAAACGGCTGGGACTCGATGTCGCCGATGGTGCCGCCGATCTCCGTGATGACGACGTCGGCGTCCGTCTCCCGTCCCGCCCGGTACACGAAATCCTTGATCTCGTCGGTGATGTGCGGGATCACCTGCACGGTGGAGCCGAGGTAGTCCCCTCTGCGCTCCTTGCCGATCACGTTCCAGTAGACGCGCCCCGAGGTGAGGTTGGAGTATTTCGTGAGATTCTCGTCGATGAAACGCTCGTAGTGCCCCAGGTCCAGGTCGGTCTCCGCCCCGTCCTCCGTGACGTACACCTCCCCGTGCTGGTAGGGACTCATCGTCCCGGGGTCGACGTTGATGTAGGGATCCAGCTTCTGGGCGACGACCTTCATGCCCCTGGCCTTGAGAAGCATCCCCAGGGACGCGGCCGTGATTCCCTTTCCCAGCCCCGAAACCACACCGCCGGTTACAAATATGTATTTTGTCATGACGCTCACCTCACTCTCCGACAAACGCTCTGAACGCCTCGATCCTCGCCGCGTCGGGATCCATGCCCCTCTCCTCGCCGTCGGCGATCAGCTTCAGCATCCTCCTGTAATCCGCCGGTATGATCTTCTTGAACTTCGTCACGGCGTCCTCGAAACGGTCCAGGATCTCCCTGCCTCTCCGGGAGCCGGTGAACCTCACGTGACGCTCGAGCATCCCGCGGAGGGCCTCCCTGTCCGCCTTCGTCTCCACGTTTTCCATCTGCACCAGCTGCCGGTTCAGATGGCGGTACAGACGGTTCTCCTCGTCGAGGACGTAGGCGGTGCCGCCGCTCATGCCCGCCGCGAAGTTCTTTCCGACGGGCCCCAGGACCACGACGCAGCCCCCGGTCATGTACTCGCAGCCATGCTCGCCCACGCCCTCCACGACGGCGGACGCCCCGGAATTGCGGACCGCGAAGCGCTCTCCCGCCACGCCCGCGACGTAGGCCTCGCCGGAGGTCGCCCCGTAGAGGGCGACGTTCCCCGCGATGATATTTCTTTCGGAGTCGTATCCCGCCTCCGCGGGCGCGCGCAGGGCCAGGGTGCCTCCCGACAGTCCCTTGCCGAAATAGTCGTTGGTGTCGCCGGAAAGGGTGACGGTGAGTCCCTTCGGAATGAACGCCCCGAAGCTCTGTCCCCCGGAGCCGCTGCATCTCACGACGACCGTGTCCGCCGGCAGTCCCTCCGGGTGTCTCCGGGTGATCTCCGACCCGAGCAGCGTGCCGAAGGCCCTGTCCGTGTTGCGCACGCGGACCTCCATCTCCGCCCTTCCTCTTCCTTCCAGGGCGCCCCTCACCGCGCCGTCCCGGAGAAGAAGGCTTTCGTCCGCGGTCCCGGACAGCCGGAAATCATAGAGCCTCTCCGGCCGGAAGGTGACGAGGGACCGGTCGATCCCGCTCTGGTCCGCCAGGATCCGGCCAAGATCCAGCTTCCTCTGCCCGGGGGAGAGGTCCTCCCTCACCCTGAGGAGATCCGTCCTTCCCACGAGTTCCTCCACGCTTCTTACGCCCAGCTGCGCCATCAGCTCCCGCAGCTGTCTGGCGATGAAGCGCATGAAATTTTCGACGTATTCCGGCTTTCCCGAAAAGCGCTTCCTGAGCTCCGGATTCTGGGTGGCCACGCCCATGGGGCAGGTGTCCGACTGGCAGGCCCTCATCATCACGCAGCCCATCGCGATCAGAGGCGCCGTCGCGAAGCCGAACTCCTCCGCGCCCAGAATCGCCGCGATGGCCACGTCCCTGCCGCTCATGAGCTTGCCGTCGGTCTCGATCACGACCCGGTTCCTGAGGCCGTTGGCCACGAGGGTCTGGTGGGTCTCCGCCACGCCCAGCTCCCAGGGCAGTCCCGCGTTGTGAATCGAGGACAGGGGCGCCGCCCCGGTCCCGCCGTCGCAGCCAGAGATCAGGATGACGCCGGCCCCGGCCTTCGCGACGCCGGCCGCGACGGTTCCCACGCCGGCCTCGGACACGAGCTTCACGGAGATCCTGGCGTTTTTGTTCGCGTTTTTCAGGTCGTAGATCAGCTCGGACAGGTCCTCGATGGAGTAGATGTCGTGGTGGGGCGGCGGCGAGATCAGGCTGACGCCCGGCGTGGAGTGCCGGGTCTTCGCGATCCACGGATAGACCTTCTTTCCGGGCAGGTGGCCTCCCTCCCCGGGCTTGGCGCCCTGGGCCATCTTGATCTGAATCTCCTTCGCGCTGACCAGGTAGCGGCTCGTCACGCCGAACCGGCCGCTCGCCACCTGCTTGATGGCGGAGCTCCTGTCATGGTCCGTTCCCGCGCTCAGGATTCTCTCCTCACTCTCCCCTCCTTCGCCGCTGTTCGATTTGCCTCCCAGGCGGTTCATGGCGACGGCCAGGGTCTGGTGGGCCTCCTCGGAGATGGAGCCGTAGGACATGGCGCCGGTCTTGAATCTCCGCACGATCCGGTCCTCGCTCTCCACCTCCCCGAGGGGCACGCCCTTCTCCGGGAAGCGAAATTCCATGAGAGAGCGGAGGTACCCGCTGCTCTCCGCGTTCACCATCTCCGTGTACGCGCAGAACGCGCCGTAGTCCCCTTCCCGCGTCGCCTTCTGCAGCATGTGAATCGTCTGCGGATTGTATCGGTGATGTTCTCCTTTGCTGCGGGACTTGTGTCTTCCCTCGGCGGTGAGCTCAAGGCTGACGGGAAGGTTGAGGGGATCGAAGGCCCTGCTGTGCTGCCGGTCATAGGCCTCCCCGATGTCCTCAAGGGTGACGCCGCCCACGCGGCTGACGGTGCCGGTGAAGCACTCCCGGATGACTTCCTCCGAGATCCCGAGGGCTTCGAACATCTTGCTCCCCTGATAGGACTGGATCGTCGAGATGCCCATCTTGGAGGCGATCTTCACGATGCCGAAGAGAACCGCCCTGTCGTAGTCCTCCACGGCCGCGTAGTAGTCCTTGTCCAGCAGCTCATCCTCCACCAGTCCCGCGATGGTGGCGTGGGCCAGATAGGGGTTGACGGCGGACGCGCCGTATCCGAGCAGCGTCGCGAAATGGTGCACCTCCCGGGGCTCGCCGGACTCGAGGATGAGGGACATGGCCGTGCATTTCTTCGTGTCCACGAGATACTTGTGCACATAGGCGACGGCCAGGAGGGAGGGAAGGGCCACATGGTTTTCGTCGACGCCCCGGTCCGTCAGGATCAGGACGTTCGCGCCCTGCCGGTAGGCCTTGTCCACCTCCACCGCGAGGTGACGGAGCACTCTCTCCATCGGCGTTCCCTTGTAATACAGCGTGGATACCCTGGCGACATGGAAGCCCTCCTTTCCGAGGGCGGCGATCTTCAGGAGGTCCAGATCCGTGAGAATGGGATTCTCGATCTTCAGCACATGACAGTTCTCCGGCTTCTCCTCCAGAAGGTTCCCGTTCGTCCCCACGTAGACGGTCCGCGCCGTCACGATCTCCTCCCTCCGGGCGTCGATGGGCGGGTTCGTCACCTGGGCGAAGAGCTGCTTGAAGTAGTAGAACAGCGGCTGAAAGCGCTCCGAGAGGGCCGCGACCGGCGTGTCCACGCCCATGGAGCCGATCTGCTCCGACCCGGTGAGCGCCATCGTGAGAATGCTGTCGTGGCAGTTCTCCCAGGTGTACCCGAAGGCCTTCTGCAGCCTCTTAAGCTCCTCCCGCCCGATTCCGGGAACCCTCCGGTTCGGCACCTTCAGGTCCGCGAGGCGCAGGAGATGGGTGTCGAGCCACTCCCCGTAGGGCCTGGCCTTCGCGTATCTCTCCTTGATCTCCTCGTCCGTGAGGATCTTCTTCTCCCTGGTGTCCACCAGCAGGATTTTCCCGGGGTGCAGGCGTTCTTTTTTAATGATGTGTCTCTCCTCCACCTCCAGGGTGCCCACCTCGGAGGAGAGAATCAGGCGTCCGTCGTCGCAGACGTAATACCGGGAGGGACGGAGCCCGTTTCTGTCGAGAATGGCTCCCAGCACGTCCCCGTCCGAGAACACGATGGACGCGGGTCCGTCCCAGGGCTCCATCATGGTGGCGTAATACTGGTAGAAATCCCGCTCCTCCCGGGACAGCGTGTCGTTGTGGGCCCAGGGCTCGGGGATCAGGATGAGGGCGGCGAGGGGCAGCGGCATGCCGCCCAGGCTCAGGAATTCCAGCGTGCTGTCCAGCATGGCGGAGTCCGATCCGCTCTCCGGGACGACCGGGAGGATACGCGCCATGTCCTCGTCGCTGAAGAGGACGGAGTGCAGCGTCTCCTCCCTGGCGAGCATCTTGTCCGCGTTTCCCTTGATCGTGTTGATCTCCCCGTTGTGCACGATCAGGCGGTTGGGGTGGGCGCGGTTCCAGCTCGGCAGCGTGTTGGTGGAGAAGCGGGAATGGACGATGGCGACGGCGGATCTGTAATCCGGATCCATGAGGTCCGTATAGAATGTGCGGAGCTGCCCCACGAGGAACATTCCCTTGTAGACGACGGTGCGGCAGGACAGGGAGGGGATGTAGGTGTCCACGTTGCTCTGCTCGAACTCCCTCCGGACGATATAGAGCTTCCTCTCGAAGTCCGCGTCCTCCCGGACGTCCTCCGGCCTCGCGACAAAGGCCTGCCAGATGGCCGGCATACACGCGAGGGCGCGGTCTCCCAGGACGGAGGGATCTGTCTCAACCTCCCTCCAGCCAAGGAGCGGAAGTCCGGCCCTTCCCGCGATGTTCTCAAACATGGCCTTCGCCCGGCGCATCCGCAGATCGTCCCTCGGAAAGAAGAACATGCCGACGCCGTATTCCCTCTCTCCGCCCGGATCGATCCCCTGCTCCGCCAGCTTCTTCACGAAAAACGCGTGGGGAATCTGCGTGAGGATGCCGACGCCGTCCCCGGTCTTCCCCTCCGCGTCCTTCCCCGCCCTGTGGTCCAGGTTCTCCACGATGGAGAGCGCGTCGCACACCAGGTCGTGGCTCTTCCGCCCCTCGATATCGACGATGGCCCCGATCCCGCAGTTATCATGCTCAAAGGAGGCGTCATAGAGCCCCTCTCTCCTCATCCGATCCATTCTGTCCGACATCTCTTCTTCCTCCGTAAATGCTCTACTGCAGGTTTGTGTACCCCATCAGGTCCCGGTCCACCTCCTTCGCGGCTTCCCGGCCCTCGGCGATCGCCCGGACCACGAGGGACTGGCCGCTGTGCATGTCGCCCGCGGTGTAGATCCCTTTCCTGCTCGTCGCGAAGCGTCCCTTTTCCGTCTCCACATTGGTCCTGCCGTCTCTCTTCACGCCGAAGCTGTCGGCCACATAGGCCTCGCAGCCGAGGAACCCCGCCGCGATGAGAACCAGCCGGGCGGACACCCTGCGCTCAGAGCCCTCCAGGGGCTCCATCCTCATCCTTCCCGTCTTCTCATCCCGGACCGGCGTCAGCGAGACCAGCACCGCCCCCTTCAGCCGTCCCTTGCTGTCCTTCAGAAATTCCTTTACCGTCGTCTGATAGACGCGGGGATCCGCCCCGAATACCCGGACGGCCTCCTCCTGGCCGTAATCCGTCTTGAGGACCCGCGGCCACTCCGGCCACGGGTTGGACGGCAGGCGCGTCTCCGCCGGCTTCGGCATCATCTCCAGCTGGGTGACGCTCTTCGCGCCGAGCCGGATGCAGGTTCCGACGCAGTCGTTCCCCGTGTCGCCTCCTCCGATCACGATCACGTCCTTCCCCTCCGCCAGCTCCGCGGGGATCACCTTAAAATCCGAATCCAGCAGGGTCTTCGTCACTTTTCCCAGGAAATCCACGGCGAAGAAGATGCCCTCCGCGTCCCTCCCGGGCACGTCGAGATCCCTCGGCCGGGAGGCCCCGCAGGCCAGGATCACGCTGTCATACTGTTCTTCCAGCAGGGACGCCGCGACGTCCCTCCCCACGTCGGCGTTTACGACGAAGCGGATCCCGGACTGCTCCATGAGCCGGACGCGCCTGTCTATAATGGATTTATCCAGCTTCATATTGGGGATGCCGTAGCGCAGAAGCCCTCCCACGCGGTCCCTTCTCTCGAAGACCGTCACCTCGTGTCCCCGGCTGTTGAGGAGCTGGGCCGCCGCCAGGCCGGAGGGGCCGCTGCCCACCACCGCCACCTTTTTCCCGGTGCGCACCGGCGGCTCCGCCGCTTCCACGAGGCCGTTCCGGAAGGCGTACTCGATCACGGCCTTCTCATTTTCCTTCGTCGAGACCGGCGCGTCGTGCAGGCCGCAGGTGCAGGCCGCCTCGCACAGGGCGGGACAGACGCGGGAGGTGAATTCGGGGAAGCTGTGGGTGACGGACAGCCGCCGGTAGGCCTCCCCGAGCCGCCCCCGGTACACCAGGTCGTTGATTTCCGGCACCAGGTTGTGCAGCGGACATCCGGACATCATGCCCGCGATCATCTCCCCCGCCTGGCAGAAGGGGATCCCGCAGTCCATGCAGCGCGCCGCCTGCTCCTTCTGCTCCCGCTCCGGGAGCGGAAGGTGAAATTCCCGGAAATCCTTTATGCGCTCCTCCTCGCTTCGCACCGGCCCGTTTCTGCGCTCATACTCCAAAAAACCCGTGGTCTTTCCCATCTTTGCGCCTCCTGTCCCTGAAACCGAAAAAAGGCGCTTCAAGCCCGTAAAAGACCTGAAGCGCCGTTGCTTCCAACACAAAACAAATATTTCGTTGCATTGGAGTATAATGCAGGGGAATCGAAAAATCAAGGACATTTTCTCTTGACACGGTTTTCCAAAGTGTCTAGAATAGGCACCTATAAAGACAAGGGCGTCTTGGAATGATCATTCCGGGACGCCTTTTTTCTTTTTTATCCGCAGGATCAGGCCGCGCGCCCCGGGCCGGGTTTCCGGGGCAGCGGCCGCAGAAAAGGCGGCAAAATACGCGGCTTTTACGAAAGGAGGTTGCTGTCATGAAGAAACAGGATGTCCCCGGGCTCTTCGGCTCCATGGTATTTGACGACAGGGAGATGCGGGCGAGGCTGTCCGCCGAGGTGTACGCCTCGCTGAGACGGACCATCGACGAAAACGCCGATCTCGAGGAGGATATCGCGGACGCCGTGGCCTCCGAGATGCGGACCTGGGCGCTGGAGAGAGGCGCCACCCATTTCACTCACTGGTTCCAGCCGCTGACGGGAACCACCGCCGAGAAGCACGACAGCTTTATCGCCCCGTCTCCGGACGGCGGCGTCATCATGGAATTCAAAGGAAAGGAACTGATCAAAGGGGAGCCCGACGCATCCTCCTTCCCCTCGGGCGGCCTCCGGGCGACCTTCGAGGCCAGGGGCTACACCGCCTGGGATCCCACCTCCTACGCCTTTATCAAGGATCACACTCTCTGCATCCCCACGGCCTTCTGCTCCTATTCCGGAGATGCCCTGGACAAAAAGACGCCGCTCCTTCGGTCCATGCAGGCCCTCAACAAGCAGGCAAAAAGGATCCTGAAGCTCTTCGGCAAGGAGGTAAAAAACGTCCGGACCAGCGTGGGACCGGAGCAGGAATACTTCCTCATCGACAGGGAGCTCTTCGAGAAGCGGCCGGATCTCGTCTACGCGGGACGGACCCTGTTCGGCGCCATGCCCCCGAAGGGCCAGGAGCTGGACGACCACTACTTCGGCGCCATCAAGCCGCGGGTGACCGCCTTCATGGAGGACCTGAACGAGGAGCTCTGGAAGCTGGGGATCCTGGCGAAGACGGAGCACAACGAGGTGGCTCCCGCCCAGCATGAGCTGGCGCCGATCTTCTCCACGACCAACGTGGCGACGGACAACAACCAGCTGACGATGGAAATCATGCAGAAGGTGGCAAGAAGGCATGGAATGGTCTGTCTCCTGCACGAAAAGCCCTTTGCGGGTGTAAACGGATCCGGCAAGCATAACAACTGGTCCATGGCCACGGATGACGGGACAAACCTTCTTTCCCCCGGAGAGACACCCTATGAAAACGCGCAGTTTCT
>CACYDL010000040.1 GCA_902773195.1 uncultured Lachnospiraceae bacterium | reverse complement strand
GTCAGGGTCACGCAGTTTCCGACCGTGTAGGAGAGGGCCTCGCGGTTTCTGGCGCCCAGGAACTGGGACACCATGATGCTCGCGCCGACGCTGATTCCCACGAAGAGGACGATGAGGAGGTTGATGACGGGTCCCGCGCTGCCGACCGCCGCCAGGGCGTTGTCGCCCACATAGCGGCCCACGACGATGCTGTCCACGGTGTTGTAGAGCTGCTGGGCGATGTTTCCCAGCAGCATCGGGACCGTGAAGATCAGGATCTGCTTCCAGGGCGTCCCCTCCGTCATGTCAACGGGTTTGAAGGTTCTTGCCGAGCGGTTGTGTGCCATAGATTTCACCTGCTGTCAAAAATGCTGTCAAAGTCTCTCAAAGAGAGCCCCCGCATCGCCCGTCCGGGCGGCAGAGGCTCTCTTCTCTTTTGTTACTGAATGGTCATGGATGAAGCGCGCCTGACCGGGGCGCCGGGCTCATTTCCCCTGAATCAAAGGAAAACTTCCTTGCCCGTCTCAGCCGACTTGTAGATGGCTTCGAGGATCTGCGTGACGACAAAGGCCTGCTCCGGCTTGACCAGCGGCTCGCCGTCGTTGGCGATGGCATCCAGCCACTGTGTGCTCTCACGAACCGCTTCCGCAGCCGCTCCGCCTTCGAAGAAGTCTACGACGCCTGCCGGAGAGATGACCTTCTCCATCAGCTGGTTGTGCTCAACCGTGTTGTAGATCAGCTCGTCGACCGGATAGCTTCCGCCGTGATGGATCTCGGCGCCGGCTCTCGTGCCGCAAAGCGTCGTGGAAGCTTCCTGAGACTTCAGGATGTTGAGCGCCCAGGAGGCCTCGAGATAGATCGTGGCGCCGTTCTTCATCTTGATGAAGCCGAACGCGGAGTCTTCGGTCTGGAAGGTCTCCGGATCCCACGGTCCGAACACGTTGCCTTCCGGCCCCTTCGGGTCGCGGCCGAGCTTGTAGAAGACGGAGCCCGTGACGGAAACCGGCTCGTAGTTGTTCATCATCCAGAGGGTGATGTCAAGGGCATGGGTTCCGATGTCGATGAGCGGTCCGCCGCCCTGAAGGGCCTTGTTCGGGAAAACGCCCCAGGTCGGGACAGCTCTTCTTCTCAGCGCGTGAGCCTTGGCGAAGTAGATGTCGCCGAGCTCGCCCGCTTCGCAGGAGGCGTGAAGCGTCAGCGTATCGTCGCGGAAACGGTTCTGGTAGCCGATCGTGAACTTCTTGCCGGACTTCTTCCAGGCGTCGATCATCTTCTGGGCGTCAGCGGTGGAAGCAGCCATCGGCTTCTCGCAGAGGACGTGCTTGCCGGCCTCGAACGCGGCCACGGTGATCGGGCAGTGAGAGACGTTCGGTGTAAGGACGTGAACCAGTTCGATTCCCAGACTTTCGTCGGCGAGCATCTCCTTGTAATCCGTGAAGACCTTCGCTCCCTCAACGCCGTATTCCTTCGCCGCCTTCTCGGCGCGCTCCGGAATGATGTCGCAGAAAGCCACGAGCTCCGCCTTGTCGGCGTTGGCCTTGAAAGCCGGAAGGTGCTTCTGGTTCGCGATGCCGCCGCATCCCACAATTGCTGCTCTGATCTTTGCCATGATTGTACCTTTCCTTTCTTTGTTTTATCTTTGGTGAGTCTGCACTCATAAAACCCTGTGTCACTGGCCGCGGGAGGCGGAACGCGCCGCTGCCCGCGCTGTTTTTCCTGAATTTCCGGAAGTCTTCCGGCGTCCGGCGTCAGCCCTCGACCACCCTGCGGAGAGCTTCCCGGGGATCCGGCGTCAGCCTTCGACCGCCCTGCGGAGAGCTTCCCGGCACTCCGGCGTCAGCCCTCGATCGCCCTGCGGAGAGCTTCCTGGTGACGTCTGACCTGCTCGATGCCGTCGACGATAAAGGCGTCTCTCAGGCACTCGCCGCCCTCGTACTCCGTGCTGAGGTATCCGTCATAGCCGGCCTTCTTGTAGGCGGCGACGACCTCGTCGATCGCCGTGGCGGTCTCGACGTAGTTCTCGTCGGTGTTGTAGCACTTGGCGTGGGTGTGGCAGATGCGGTCGATGTTGTCGATCAGATCCTGCGGATTGCTCCAGGAATAGGTGTAGCTGGCGTTGAGGTATCCGAAATCGGCCGGGCCGGCGCCCATGGACTTGAACTTCTCCGTGAGCTCGCCGAGGCCGTTGGCGTTCCTGTAGTTGAGGTTGGCGAGGCCGAGATTCAGGGAATACTCGATCTTCGTGAAGCCGTTGGCGACGCGGGAGGCATAGGCGTCGTTGACGATCTTGATGAACTCTTCCTTCGCGCCGGCTCTCCTCCACTTCTCCTCGACGACGTCCGGGACGCGCCTGCAGAAGATGCCCATATCCGGGATGAAGGCGAAGTAATTGTACTTCGAGCCCGGCTTGTCGAGACGGTCAAGGTAGCCCTGCGCCCAGGAGGAATTGAGAGAGAAGGGGGCGTGGACCTCGAGTCCGATCTTCACGCCGACTTCCTCGGCGTATTCAAGGCTGCCCTCGATGACTTCGATGGGCGTGGAAACCAGCGTGCGGATGCAGGAGAACCCGAGGATCGACGCGCACTTGAGGTCGCGCTGCATCATCTCGATCTGCTCGCCGAGGCTCAGCATGCGGTTGTCATAGATGCGGTTCTCGAGGAAGGCGTCATAGGCGGTGGGCGTGAGGCCGTACTTCTTCAGCCAGCCCTGCCACTGCTCCTGGAACTCCTCCTTGAAAATGGTATTCGGGAACTGCTTGATGTTGGACTCGGCCAGAAGCTCGATGCCCGTCGCGCCGGTCTTCGCGGTCTCGCGGAGGATGCCTTCGAGATCCAGCTTGCCGTCATAGTACTCATCCTGATAGCTGTATGAAGAAACGCTTCTCTTAATGCTCATCTTTCTCCTCCTTATGCGATCTCGAAATCTGCGTCACAGGCTGCCTGAATCGGGAACGGCATGTACGACGGGGCGATGTGCTGAATAACGCTGATGTGATGGGGACCCTTCGCCAGACCGCCCTCTTTGACCACGGTCACCGTCGCGTACTCGCCGAACTCCCAGCGGTACAGAGGGCTGACCACCGTCCTGGCTTCCTCGAGGGTGAACGTCTCGCCGTTTACCGTGAGCCGGACATCTTCCCGGGGAATGGCCTCTCCGTCTATCGTCACGGCCAGGTCCCGGATGATGGAAAGAGTGATTCCGCGATAGTACTGAAGCTTGAACTGGAATTCAAACCCGCAAGCCTTTCCGTCCTGTTCGACATTTTTGAATCCTTCCGGATTGAATATCTGCCTTCCTGCCATGCCTGCCTCCTTTGGTTTTTTCGCCCGCCTCGCGGGTCTTTTCTCTGACTGATACTATCATACCAGTTGTAACGCTTTTAGGTGGCATTTCTTTTTCGCTTGACACGGATTTCAGGGTTCTTTTTTAAGTTAAAATGAGATTGTTAAAATCTAAAAGTTCATTTATACTCATGTTATTGAAACAAATCGGAGGCCGGCGGCCGGTCCCGCCCTAAGGGGCGGGGGAAAGATTCCGCCGGCCGCCCGTTTTTTCGGAAATCCGCCGGAAAGGGAAAGAGTACGCCATGTCAGATCAGCTGAGAAATCCGGTCGCCGCGTGTTCCGGGAGAAGGCTCTCCGGAAGCGCCCTGTGGAAGAGTCCCGCGTGGAATCTCTTCCTGGTCACAAAGGGTTCCCTGACCGTCCGCGCCGGGGACCGCTCCTACGAAGAGACCCTGCTCGCCCTCCGCACGGGGGAGGAGCTGCGCCTCGCCTCGGAGGAGGGGTGCGAATTTGACCTGCTGGAATTTGACCCCTCCGCCCTCCTGTCTCTCCCGCGGGGGCGGGACCTGCTCGGGAGCGTGATCACGGGGACGCAGCTGGCGGAGACGGAGCGGATCCGGATCACGGATCTGACCGCCCGCTTCCGCGAATCCGTCCGGGAAAGCCCGGACCGTCCCCTGGCCGCCTGCGCCCACGCCCTCATGATCCTGGATATCCTGAGCGCCCACGCCGCGTCCGCGGATCCGTTCGCGGAGGAGACCGCGCGGCTTCCGGAGCGCCGGCAGGCCCTCGTAAGACCCATTCTCGCCTACATGGCGGAGCACGGGGACGAGGAGCTCTCCCAGGCCGGAACCGCGGCCCGGTTCGGCATCACGCCCCAGTACCTCGGACGGCTCCTGAAGGAGGCCGCGGGGGCGACGTTCCGCGAATGTCTCGGCCGGATCCGCGACGAGACGGCGGCGGTCCGGGCGGCATCGGAGGTTCTACGGACCGCGCCTCCGGACCTCCCCGGCGAGGCGCTTCCCGAGGAGACCTCCGGCGGGGAAGACCGCGGCGCCGCCGCCCGGGCAGGCGTTCCAGGGGAAGGCGGCGGCTTCCACGAGATACACGTCAACCTCGCCCCGAAGAACGAGCTCCGGAGGCACTGGCGGAAGCTCATCAACCTGGGCTACGCCGTCAACCTCAGAAACCTCGAGATCGACGCGACGCTGGCGAAGGTTCAGCGGGAAGCGGGCTTTGAGTACGGCCGGATCTGCCGGATCACGGACCTCATCGCCGTCGGCCGGGTGGGAAACCGCACCTTCCACGACTATTCTCCCGTCTTCGCCCTGCTTGACCGCCTGATGGCGGCGGGCATCACGCCCTTCCTCGAGCTGGGCAACAAGGCGTTCCTGATCCAGGAGACCACCGAGATCAACTACAACCCCCTGTCCCCGGTGGACACCCGGAAATATTTCTCCGAGCTGCTGCAGATCCTCCCGGGCTTCCTCCGGGCCTGCGTCAACCACTACGGCCAGGAGAACTTCGACCGGTGGTATTTCGAGATCAGCTACATGTACACCGACTCCCAGGAGAAGGAGAGCTTCGGCCTGCTCCAGTACGTCCGGACCTTCCGGAGAATCCGCTCGATCATCCGCGGCTTCTCGGACCGCTGCCGCGTCGGGGGACCGGGCTTCAACGACTGGTCCTCAAAAGAGAAGGTCACCCAGGCCGTCCGTCTCCTCGCGTCGGACGACGCCCAGCCCGACTTCTTCAGCGCCTACATTTACCCCATGGAGATCGAGGACGGGACGGTCTTCCTGCCGGAGGATCCCGACACCGCGAAGATGAGGGCGTCCCTCTTCGCCGACACGGTGCTCCGCTACTGCCCCGGCACGGAGATCTGGATCACGGAGTTCAACTCGAACCTCTCGTCCAGGAACTTTCTCAACGACTCCTGCTTCCAGGCGGCCTTCCTGGCGAAAATGGTGCTCGACACCTACTCCCTCCCCATCACCGCCATCGGCTACTATCTGCTGTCGGACGCCCCGCTCCGGTACCTCGACTCGCTGGATTTCATGTTCGGCGGCTGGGGGCTTTTCACGGACGCGGGCATCCCGAAGGCCTCCTGGCAGACCTACCGCATGCTGTCGAACCTGGGCCACTACATCGTGCTGGAGACGGACCGGTGCCTGGTCACGGCGAACTCGCGGGGCAGCGTCCGCATCCTGCTCTGCCGCTACTGCCACCCCGCGGGAAAATACAGGCGCAGCAACGTCGAGCGGGACGACCTGTCCGTGCCGGAGGCGGTCTTCACCGATCTCGGCTCGGACCGCTATTCCGTCCGGATCGACAACATTCTCAAGGGCGTCTACATTCTCAAGGAATACCGCGTCAACCGCCGGAGCGGCAATCTCATCGCCAAGTGGAAAGAGTACGGCTACCTCTATCCGGGGGATACCGCCACGGCCGCGGAGCTTTCCGCCGCCTCGGAGCTGATCCCGGTTCCGCGGATCCATCTCCAGAAGCAGGACCGGCCCTTTGAGACGGAGGTCGTGCTCACCGGCAGCGAAGTGTGCCTGATCTCGCTCGAGCTCTACACCTCAAGGACGTGACGCCCCCGGCTGCCGCTTCTGCAAAAAGCAGGGACGGGAGATTTCCCGGGCGCCTGACAGGCCCGCGGCGCCGCGGAAGGGCCTCGTAAATGGATCCGCGCGCCCCAGCGCGCTACAGGAAAGGAGAAACCCATGAACCAGAACCGGCCGTTCCCCGCAGAGGGACTCTTCATCGGATCACCCGCCGACGCCCCGGAGACAGCCTCCCGGGACTATACCGCGCTGTGCGTCCTCTCGGGCCCGGTCGGCATCACCGCCGACGGAAGGCACGCGGTATACGGCAGGGACGGATTTCTCTTTCTGCCCCCGGGGCAGACGGCCCTGACGGACGCCGGCGCCGGCGCCAGAATCCTGATCTTCCGCATCCGGAGCGAATTTATCCAGGACCATCTCAACCGGGTGCAGCTCCCCGTGTACAGCTCGGAGCTCGACCCCGAAATTAATCTGGAACGCCTGCGGACGCTGGTCCTCTCCCTGGCGGACCACCTCCGGAATCAGCCGTCGGAAGGCTCCCTGTCCGCCTGGGGCATCCTCTATCTGATTCTCGCGGAGCTGGAGAATCTCCCCCTCCCGGAGCACAGGATCGTGCCGGACGGCCGTTTCCGGGAGAGAACGCGGGAGATCGCGGAATACATCTCGGTCCACTACGGGGAGCCTCTCACCCTCACGGAGCTCGCGGGGGTCTTTTTCCTGACGCCCCAGTATCTTTCGTCCTTTTTCAGGAAAAACTTCGGGATGAATTTCAAGGCGTACCTGACCGAGCAGCGCCTCTTCCACTCCCTCCGCGACCTCCGCAACACCCGGATGACGATCAGCGAAATCGCGCTTCGAAACGGCTTTTCCAGCATTTCCGCCTACCGCAGGAATTTCCTGAACGCCTATCACCTTCCTCCGTCGGACTACCGCACCCGGTATCTGCTCGGACAGCGGCAGGCCGGGACGCCCGGGGAGGGCACGAACGCCGGGGAGGGGGCGCCCTTCGGGGAGGACGGGACCTCCGCCGGGAACCGGTTCTCCGCCGCGGACGAAGCCTCCGTCCGGGACGCCGCTTCCGCCGGAGACGGGATCTCCCCCGGGAGCGCGGACGCCTCCGGGAACGGGATGCCCGCGGAGGGAAGAACCTCCTCCGGGAGCGCGGACGCCTCCGGGAGCGGGATGCCCGCGGAGGGAAGAACCTCCTCCGTGAACGGATCCGCCGCCCCGGGGAAGCGCTTCTTCCGGCGGGAGATACAGCTTAGCGCGGAGATCGACACGGCGAAGACGCCGGACCACCGCCCGAGGGTGCACCGGATGATCAACGTCGGCTCCGCCCAGAACATGATGTCGGACCGGTTCCGCACGAAGCTGGCGGATTTTGCCCGCAGGTCGCATCTCCGCTACGTCCGGATCCAGGGGCTCATCAGCAACAGCTTCATCCCGGTGGTGCTGCCCCACTACGAGTACTACTTCCGGAACACGGACATTCTGCTGACGTTTCTTTACGAAAACGGGCTCGTTCCCTTCATCGAGCTCACGAAGCTGCCGCCCCTCGCCTCGGCGCGGGGAGACAGCCAGGAGCTCTTCGTCCCCCTGGGCCAGAGATTCCGGAAGCTCCTGGAGGGCTTTCTTCTGCACGTCACCAGGCGCTGGCCGGACAGCTGGCTGGCGGAATGGAAGTTCGAGCTGTGGATGTCGCCCCGCGACACGCCGGAGAGCTACGCCGCGTCGCTGAAGACGGTCCGCTCCCTGATCCGCTCCTACATCTCCGGCGCCGCCGTGGGAGGGCCGGGCTTTCACGAGGGGAGCTCTCCTTCGGAGCTTGGCGCCGTCATCCGCGCGCTGGTCCCCGCCGGAAACCGGCCGGATTTCTTCTCGGTCTGTCTCAGCTGTACGGCGGGACAGGATCCCGAAGGCTTCCCTCTGATCTCGCCCGATGAGAATTATCCGGCCGAAACCGCCGCGCGGGTGAGAAAGGCCCTCTCCTCCGCCGGCATGGACGTCCCCCTCTACGTGACCGAGTGGACCTCCGTCAGCCTGCCCAGCGCGCCCGTCGCCTGCTCCAGGTATCAGGCGGCCTTTATCGCGAAGACCTTCTTCGCCCTCGACCGCCTGTGCGATCTGGCCGCCTACTGGCTGTTCTGCGATTTCAGGCAGAACACCGGGGGCGTGGAGCAGAACGCCCTGGCCATCTTCGGCGAGGGTCTGCTGAGCGCCGGCTTTGTGCCCTACGCGCCGCTCTACGCCTGGCATCTGTGCGCCGGCTTCGGCGCGGACGTCGTCAGCGAGGGCAGCAGCTACCGTTTCGTGCGGGTCCGCCCGGGGCACTACCAGCTGATCGTCTGGAATTACGCGCATTTCCGCTCCGGGACGGAGGCGGGATCGCTGGACGCCACGGATTTCGACCGGATCTACGGGATCTTCCGGGAGACGCCGGCGCTGCGCCCGGCGTTCCGGCTCCTTGGGCTGAAAGAGGGACTCTACCACGTCAGCCGGGTCTTCCTGGGCGGCTTCAGCGGGAGCCTGCTGGACATCCTCATCGACGAGTTCACGCACAGCAATATCGACAAGATCGACTTCCTGCGGAACATCCAGGCGCTCTCCGGCTACGAAAGCTCCTTCCGCCTGGAGGCGTGCGTGCCGGAGGAGCGGAGCTCCTACATCCAGGTCCGGGACGCCCTGGAGGTCACGGCCCTGCTGCCGCCCCACACCGTGTACTTCTGGGACATCCGCAGACAGATCTGAGGATCTCGGGATCCCGGGAGGCAGGTCCGGCTCGCGGAATCTGAGATGGCTCCGGGGCTCGCGGGATATTCCGGCGTCCGCTCCGTCTCCCGGACACGGCAGACGCCTGCCGGCTTTCATCCGCTCTCAGAAACGAAGACGCCTGCCGGCCGTCACGCGGCCGCAGGCGTCTTCGTTCTATACTGCTTCACAGAGCTTTTTTCGTTCCCCCGCCGTCCCCGGCGGGATTTTCGCGCATCCGTCCTTCTCCGTCTCCGGCGGAGCCTTACGCGCGCCGGTCATGCTCCCTCCCCCGCGGAGCCTTCGCGCGTCAGCCATTCTCCGTCCCCCGGCGGAGCCTTACGCGCCTTATTCGAAATCCACGGACTTTCCGGTTCTGCCGGACTCGCGCACCGCGTCCATGAAACGCAGCACTCTTCTCGTCTCCGGAATCTTGACAAGGAACTCTTCCTTGCCGGCCTGGGCGTTCAGGTAATTCGTGAAATAGTCCTCGTGCTTCGTGTCGACCTTGGGAAGGTCGGAGACCTGAAGGAGACCCTCCGCCGGCGGTCCGAAGGACCTGGTCGGGCCGGCCGCGGTCATCGTGCGCTGGCCGCCGACGTTCTGAAGCAGATGGGCGGTGTGGATGATCTTGCCTTCCGGGAAGAAGCCGTCGATGTAGGCGGATCCCTTGTTGCCGCCGAGGAACCAGTGGCGCTCGAAGTGATGCGGCTTGTCCGACAGATAGTAGGTGCCAAGCTCGATCTCGCCCACCAGGCCGCTCTCGAATTTCATCATGATGTGGAAGTAGTCGTCCACTTCCTTGTTGATGACGTTGCGGACGTTGGCGTAGATGCTGGTGATCTTCTCCGGGATCATCCAGAGCATCTGGTCGATGAGGTGGACGCCCCAGTCATAGAGCATTCCGCCGCCTTCGCTGATGAAGACGTGCCAGTCGTGCATGTTTCCGTTGAAGCCGTAGAGCTGGGACTTCACCACATAGAGATCGCCGAGCTCGCCGGAGTCGTAGACCGCCTTCGCGGTGCGGAAGTCCTGGTCGTACCTTCTCTGATGATGAACCGTGAACTTGACGCCGGCCTTCTCCACCGCGGCTTCCATCTCGTCCAGATCCTCGAGGGACATGGCGACGGGCTTCTCGCAGATGATGTCCTTGCCTGCCTCGGCGGCCTCGATGACCAGTTTCTTGTGCTGGTTGTTGTTCACCACCACCAGGACGACCTCGACCTCGGGATCGTTGATCAGCTCCGACGGATTCTGGTACGCCTTGATGCCTTCCGGAACGTCCTTCAGCTGCTCGGGGTCGATGTCGCAGATCGCGACGACTTCGATTCCCTCAAAATTCGTGAGCATCTTCTCGTGCTCATGTCCCATGAATCCGTGGCCGATGATACCGAATTTCTTTGCCATTCCTCATTCCTCCGTTATTTTTGTCTCTTCAGGGATACCGGACCGCCGGAAACCATCTCCCCCGGGGAGGTTCCCGTCTGTGTTCTGATACTTACTATTATAAAAGGTTCGGTGCCTGCGCCCGAACCGTTTTTTTTATGAAAACTTCCGTTTTCACGCGTTTCTTCTTGTGATTTCGGAAATGTGTCTCCGGCGCTTTCATTTTCTGCGCTGTTTCTGAACCTCTTCAAAAGATGTGGGACGCCATGTGCCCGTCTCTGCCCAACTGTCCTTTCCGCAGGATAACCCGGCTGTCCTTCCCGTGGGATGGCCCGTCCGTCCTTTCCTCAGGATAACCTGGCTGTCCCTCCCGCAGGATGGCCCGATCTTCATTTCCGCGCGCCCGTCCGGCCGGCCTTTCCGGCCGCTCCGGCGTACCGCGCCGCCTTCTTAGGATCCGGCTTCACCTTGAAGCCGCTCCGGTACATAAACGCCAGCTTCTCCCGCGCGTCGTCGTCGCCGTCCTCCGCCAGCTTCTCCAGCACGGCCACCGCCTTCTCCGTGTTCTGACGAAGCCCGTCCCCGTAGAGGAGGCACATGGCGTAGTCGTAGCCGGCTTCCCTGACGCCGCCCTTGTAGCAGTGCTCGAGGGCCGCGGCTCCCTCCGCCGGGTGCTTCTGCTCAAAGCAGGCGACCGCCAGCTGGTATTCCGCCCGGAGATTTCCGCGGTCCGCGGCGCGGAGGAAGTAACGGATCGC
>CACYDL010000039.1 GCA_902773195.1 uncultured Lachnospiraceae bacterium | reverse complement strand
GAGAGTGAGGGATTCGAACCCTCGCGCCCATAAATGGACGACCGCATTTCGAGTGCGGCTCGTTATGACCACTTCGATAACTCTCCGTATATTCAGTTGTCGGAAACACGCGCGCCTTCCTGCTTCTTCTCTCTGGCCTCCCTGCGGAGTTCACGGAAGAACGTGCTCATCATGCTGCTGCACTCCTGCTCCAGCACGCCCCTTCGGATCGCGACCCTGTGATTGAAGCCGTCCATCTGAAGAAGATTCGTCACGGAGCCGGCGCAGCCCGCCTTGGGATTCATGCACCCGATCACGCAGACGGGGATCCGGGCCTGAACGATGGCGCCGGCACACATGGGACACGGCTCAAGCGTCACATAGATCGTGCAGTCCTCAAGTCTCCAGTCCCCGACCTTGCGCATCGCCTTGCGCATCGCGATCAGCTCGGCGTGGGCGAGCGTGTTGCCTTCGGTATTCCTCCGGTTGTACCCTCTCGCGATGATCCTGCCGTCCCGCACGATAACGCAGCCGATGGGCGTCTCCTTCAGGGCGTACGCCTTCTGCGCCTGTTTCAGCGCCTGCCGCATGAATTTCGCGTCTGTTTCCATACCCGGCTATTATAAACGAATACTCCGGGAAAATCAACCGGAATTCTGTCGGAATCAGGGAAAGACCTTCTCGCGTAAGCGGGACGGGAGCCTGCCCCGGCCGGCCATCGGGCATTCATGCGTCGGGATGCGTCACGCCGCCCGGAATTCCACGGAACAGAAGAGGCGCGCCGCGCGGCATTTCACCGGGCGGTCATCCATTCTTTATCAAATTTTCACAGACAGGCCTCCCCGGACAGTGGTATAATCAACATGTCGCACAAAAACCATGCCGTCGTCGCGGATGACGGCGCCCGAAAGAGTTCAGCCATGATATCTGATACGCAGCAGAAACTCCCGTCGTCTTCCGCTCCGGATACCGGCGGGGAAAGCATATACGGCGGCAGGCTCCCGGAGATGGAGGCCGCCCTGGAGGACGTTCTCGGCTGTATCGCCGACGTCCGGAAGAGTCTGGAGCAGGAGACCGGGCACGACCCCGTCGACCACTGCCTGTCCCGGATCAAGACCGAGAAGAGCATGCGGGAGAAATGCCGGCGCCGGCATCTTCCGGAGACCACCGAAGCCGCCCTGTACGGGATCCGCGACGCCATCGGCGTCAGGCTCGTGTGCGGCTTCCGGAGTGACATTTATAAGATAAGGGACCGGATCGCCGCGTATCCGGGCATGGAGATCGAGGAAGAAAAGGACTACATACGCCGGGCGAAACCCAACGGCTACCGGAGCTACCACATGATCCTTCTCGTCCGCGGCTTCTACGTGGAGATTCAGCTGCGCACCTTCTCGATGGACACCTGGGCAGCCCTCGAACATCAGCTGAGATATAAGAAGAACAAGACCGAACTGGACACGCTGATCGCCGACGAGCTGAAGCGCTGCGCCGACGAGCTCGCTTCCACGGAAATTTCCATGCAGACGATCCGGGATATGATCCTCGGATCCGTGGAATAGCCTCTTTCCGGCCGGGACCCGGACTGACGCCGCGGTTCCGGCCGTATTTTGACTGGAATGAAAGGATTCTGTTTATGAAACTGCTTCTGGCTGAAGATACCCGCGATCTGAACCGCGCCCTCTCGGCCGTGCTCTCCCACGAGCACTACGAGGTGGATTCCGCCTTCGACGGGATCGAGGCGCTCCGGATGATCATGAACGCAACCTACGACGCCGTCATCCTGGACATCATGATGCCCGGAAAGGACGGTCTGGAGGTTCTCCGAGAAATGAGAACCAAAAACATCACGACCCCCGTCCTGCTCCTCACCGCCAAGGCCGAGGTCGACGACCGCGTGACCGGCCTCGACGCGGGGGCCGACGACTATCTCACCAAGCCCTTCGCCATGAAGGAGCTTCTGGCGAGAGTCCGTTCCATGACGAGAAGAACCGCGTTTTCATCCGTGCGGGAGCTCCGCTTTGAGGACATCGTCCTCAACACGGAGAGCCACGAGCTGTCCTCCGGAAATACCGTGCGGCTGTCCAACAGGGAATTTGAACTGATGCAGATGCTGATCACCGGCGCCGGGCGCGATCTGGAGACGCCGTATCTCCTGGAGCACATCTGGGGCAGCGATCCGGACGCCCAGGGCGATACGGTCTGGCTCTACATCTCCTATCTCCGCGGAAAGCTGCAGGCGGTGGGTTCCAGAACCGTCATAACGGGGCAGCGCGGCGGAAGTTTCCGGCTGGAGGCGCGATAAAGTATGAACCTGAAAGCGATCCGGACGCTCCGCAAGAAATTCATCCTGATGTCCACCGCCACCTATCTGCTTGTCATGCTCTTCATGGGGGCCAGCATCAATTTTATCAACTCCGCCTCCACGCGCCGGCAGATCCGGGCGGTTCTCTCCTATCTGCTGGACAACGCGGACAATCAGCCCGGGGACGATCCCGGCGCCGGCTTCCCCCCGGAAGAATCCGCGCCGGAAGAACAGGAGGGGCTCGGCTCTCTCCTCCGGGATCTCCGGGACAGGGAAAACGGCGAGAAGTACCTGCTGGACTTCTCGCCCGAGTTCAGAAGCTCCGCCCGTTTTTTCACGGTCCTCTATGACGAGGACGGAGGCATCCTCTCGGCCGATCTGGATCACATCTCCGAGATCAGCCGGAACGACGCCTACGACATGGCCGACAGGGCGGAGGCCTCCCCGATCCGCTACGGCAGAATCGGATACTATTACTACGAGAAAAGATCCGTGGATACAGACAGAACCATCGTCGCCTTCCTCAACTGCCGGTCCCAGATCAGCACCAACACGAGGATTCTGACCAACACCGTGCTGATCACCGCCGCCGGTCTCCTGATCGCCTTTGTCTTCGTCTTTTTCTTCTCCAACCGGGTCATTGCCCCCGAGATCGAGAACGCCAGGCGTCAGAAGCAGTTCATCACCAACGCGAGCCACGAGCTCAAGACCCCCCTCGCCGTCATCCGGGCCAATACCGAGATCGAGGAGATGATGAACGGCAGCAGCGAGTGGACCCAGTCGACCATGCGGCAGGTCGACCGCCTGAGCGGCCTCGTCGCCAACCTCGTCATGATCGCCCGGGCGCAGGAGCGGGAGGACCGGAGCGTCATGGAGGAAATCGACGTCTCCAGGGGGGTGGACGAGATGGTCCGTCCCTACGAGTCCCTGGCGCAGCAGGATAAAAAGACACTGGAGATCAGCATCGTCCCGGACGTCAGAATGACCGCGGACGAGAGCAAGATCCGCCAGCTGACCTCCCTGCTCATCGACAACGCCTTCAAGTACTGCGACGATCAGGGCACGGTCCGGGTGAAGCTGGAACCGCTGAGAAAAGGAAAGACCGTCAGGCTGACGGTCTCCAATACATACAAAAACGGTGCCAATATCGATTACGGCAGGTTCTTCGATCGCTTCTACCGCGAGGATTCCTCCCACAACACGGAGCGAGGCGGCTACGGCATCGGCCTGTCCATAGCGGAGAGCATATGCCAGCAGTACGGCGGAAGCATCTCTGCCTCCTGGAAGGACGGCGAGATCAGCTTCGTGTGCCTTCTGATCTCAGGATGACCTCCTCCCGGAGCCTTCAGTCCTCCTTGAAAATGTCCTTTCTGCGGGGCAGCAGGACCGTGATGAGAACCTGGCCGAGGACGTAGGCGCTCAGCAGCTCTCCCACTCCGACGGAGAGCATCAGCATCGGAAGGGGAAGATTGACCCCGTATCCGTATCTGAGCACGAGCGGCACGATCACGGTGTTGGCGGCGACGGCCGGAATCGGCACCAGCCAGCGGTTCGCCCTCAGACGCCGCGCGATCACCGCGCCGATCAGCGTCGCGCAGCTGCCGAAGATCACGTCCCAGATCACTCCGCCCCCGAGGAGGTTGGCGATCACGCAGCCCACGGCCAGGCCCGGAACGGCCGCCGCCGTAAACATCGGAAGAACCGTCAGGGCCTCCGCGATTCTCACGTCGATGCCGGACTGTCCGAACGAGATCGGCGCGAAAACAAGCGTCAGAACAACATACACCGCGGCGATCACCGCCGCCTTGACGAGGAACTCAACTCTTTTGTCTTTCATGTTTCTCCCTGGTTTTGTTTTACATGAGGATGGCTTCAAACTCATGGGCCGTCGATACGCTGACGCCGTCGCTTATTTATATACAGGGCTGAAAAAACCGCCCGTATATCTCCTGTGTCATTTTCCCTTCCGCACGCTCTCGCGGAACCGCTTCTCCGCGAAGCGGCTCACTTCGTCCTCAAGACGCCGGTAGGCCTCCAGCGTCTCTTTCCCTTCCTGCGTCAGGGTGGAGGCGCCTCCGCCGGTTCCTCCGTGCTTGATGCAGAGCAGGGGAAAACCGATCCACTCCTCGGCCCGTCTGAGAATGGCGCGCCCCTTCGAGTAGGACAGCCCCATGCTCCGGCAGGCTTCCTTGACCGACCCCTCCTGCTCCACCTTTTCTAGCAGCTCGGCCACCCCCGGTCCGAAGAACTTTTCTCCCTGCGCCCTGTAGGTGAGCTTCACCACCGTGGTCACTCTGTCGTCCATTGCGCCGCCTTTCTACCGGGCCATTTCCTCCGGCCTGAAAACCTCGTCGAACCGCTCCTCCGTCAGAAAGCCGAGTCTGACGCAGGCCTCCTTAAGTGAAATGTTCTCCTCAAAAGCCAGATGGGCCGTCTTCGCCGCGTTCTCGTATCCGATATGAGGATTCAGGGCGGTGACCAGCATCAGCGAATGGTAGAGGTTGTCCCGCATCTTCTTGCGGTCGGGACGGATTCCCTCCGCGCAGTGGACGCGGAAGGATTCGATCGACTCCGCCAGGAGCCGGACCGACTGAAGAAAATTGTAGGCCAGCACGGGCATGAAGACATTCAGCTCGAAATTGCCCTGGGACGCGGCGATGCCGATCGCGGCGTCATTTCCCATGACCTGGACCGCGACCATCGTCACCTGCTCGCACTGTGTGGGATTTACCTTTCCCGGCATGATCGACGAGCCCGGCTCGTTGGCGGGAATCGTGATCTCGCCCAGGCCGTCCCTCGGCCCGGAGGCGAGCCAGCGCACGTCGTTGGCGATCTTCATCATGTCCGCGGCCATCGCCTTCACCGCGCCGTGGGCGAACACCAGCTCGTCCTTCGACGTGAGGGCGTGGAACTTGTTCTCCGCCGTGACGAAGGTCCTCCCCGTGAGGGCGCTCACGTGCTCCGCCACCTTTCTGTCGAAGCCCTCGGGGGCGTTCAGGCCGGTTCCCACCGCCGTTCCTCCGAGGGCGAGGGTCATCAGCGGCGGCAGCGCCCGCTCCAGCAGCTCCACGTCCTTCTCAAGCGACGTCCTCCAGCCGCTGATCTCCTGGCTGAACCGGATCGGCACGGCGTCCTGGAGATGGGTTCTTCCCGACTTCACGATGTCGGAATACTTCTCCTCCAGCTCCCTCATTGTGGCAGTCAGCCGCCCGGCCGCGGGAATCAGCCGGTCCAGGATGGCGATGGCGGCGGAAATGTGCATCGCCGTCGGAAAGGTGTCGTTGGAGGACTGGCTCATGTTGACGTCGTCGTTGGGATGGCAGAGCTTCTTTCCCGCCAGCTCGTTCGCCCGGTTCGCGATGACCTCGTTGGCGTTCATGTTCGACTGGGTCCCGGAGCCTGTCTGCCAGACCACCAGCGGAAAATGGCCGTTCAGCTTCCCTTCCGTCACCTCGTCGCAGGCCCGGCAGACCGCTTCCAGCTTCTCGCCGGTCATCTTCTCCGGCCTGAGCTCGTGATTCGCGAGAGCGGCGGCTTTCTTCAGGATGCCGAACGCGTGGATGATCTCGGCGGGCATCGTCTCGATGCCCGCGCCGATGCGGAAATTGTTCCGGCTCCGCTCCGTCTGGGCGCCCCAGTACCTGTCGGCGGGAACCTTCACTTCGCCCATGGAATCATGTTCAACGCGGTATTCCATTCGTTCCTCCTCCTCCGTACATGGTGAAGCCGGCAGCGCGCCGGGATCCCGCCCGGATCCGCGCTGCCGGCCATGCCGCGGCGCCTGGTCTTCCTCACGGCCGGGCGCCTGTCTGTAACGCTTTATTTCACTTCATTTTTCACATATCGGGACAGCATGGCGAGGGAAGAGGCAAGATCCTCGTTCCGGACGAAGACCCCCTCGGGAACGCTGAGCCGGATCAGCGCGAAATTCCAGATCGCGCTCACACCCCCGCTGACCAGAAGATCCGCGGTCTGCTGCGCCGCGGCCACAGGGACCGTGATGATCCCGAAGCGGATCCCGCGCTCGCGGCAGAAAGAGCTGAGCTTCTTCGCGGAGAATATCTCGATCCCGTCCACCTTCTTGTGAAACAGACTTCTCTTCACGTCGAAGGCGGCGGCGATCCTGAATCCGTATTTCTCGAACTCGCCGTTGCGGAGAAGGGCCTTTCCCAGGGATCCCGCCCCGACCAGCACGGCCTCCTTCGTCTCGTGGAAGCCCATATAATTCTCGATGTCATCGATCAGGGAATCGACCTCGAAGCCTGCCTTCGGCCGTCCCTGTCTGGTGCTCACGGAGGCGATATCCTTCCTCACCAGGACGTCGTTGAGACCGAGCTCGGCGGCGACCGCGGCGGCGGACACGTTCCTGTCCCCTCTGCGGCGCGCCTCCTTCAGATATTCCAGATAATACGGCATCCTCTGGAGTGCCTGGATCGTCAGAATTGTGTCCTGTCCGCCTTTCATCTATACCATCACCTGTAAAGTCCGTATGAAAACCGCAGCGGAGTCTTCCCGCGAAGATCCCTCGCTGCGGAATTTTGATCGTTTTTTATGCCTGTTTCCCGTTTTTGAAACGAATACAGTATAACATGGCATATGAAAGACCGCTACTCTTTTTTGCCGGCCGGCCGTCACAGAAGGCCGCCCTCTCCCATCCGGGCCAGCTCCTCCGCCGTGACCGGATCATCCGCCAGCAGGCGGGGAAGGATGAGGTCGAAGATCGTCTTTCCGGCGTACATGACGCACCCGGGAAGCCCCACGACCGGGATCTCCGTGCTGCTGCCGTCGGGATTTCTGCGGCTGTAATACGCCAGGAGGAACATCGCGCCCGGAAGCACCGGCGCGCCGTAGCTGACGACCCTTGCGCCCGTGCTGCGGATGGCAAGGGGCGTCCTGTCGTCCGGATCCACGCTCATGCCTCCGGTCACGCAGACCAGCTCCGCGCCCTCTTCGATTTCCCGGACGATCGTGCGGGACGTCGTCTCCGCGTCGTCGTCCAGAATCCGCCGGTCGATGACCGAAGCCCCGAGAGCGGTCAGCTTCTCCTCCACCACCGGCGTAAAGGTATCCTTGATTCTGCCCTTGAAGATCTCGCTGCCGGTCGCCAGGATCGCGCAGCGCTTCGGCCTGAGGGGAAGAAGCCGGAAGATCGGCTCCGGGCCGGCCGCCGTCTTCACCTGCTCCATCTTCTCCTTGGAGATCACCAGGGGGATCACACGCATTCCCGCGAACACCTGATCCTTTCTGATGAGGGAGTCGCCCCTCTTCGTCGCGATCATCACCTCCCCGCAGGAATTGACGGCGATCAGCCGCTCCCGGTCGATCTTGAGCACGCCGGGAACCTCGGCCTGGAGGTTGATTTTTCCTTCCTTCGGTCCGGAAGCCTTCATATGTTCGCTCCGGCAGAGCTCCAGAAGAATCTCCGCCCCCTCGTCCTCGTGCAGCATGCTCTCGTCCTTTTCCCAGACGTAGAGATGCTCCTTGCCGATCTCCAGAAGCAGGGGGATATCCTCCTCCGTGACAATGTGTCCCTTTCGGAAAACGGCGTCCTTCGTCACGTCCTTGACGATCCGCGTCATGTCGTGGCACAGGACGTGTCCGACGGCGTCCTCGGTTCTGATCAGTTTCATCTTCTGTCCTCCGTGATTGCTTTCGCCGCTGCCGTCAGTCGGTAAGCAGCATCAGATCGCTTCTTCTGAAATACAGGCAGTCCGCGCTGCCGTCGATTTCTCCGCCGGGGCCGGGATGCCCGCCGCCGGGGATTCTCCACTCGAGGGGGGATCCGTCCGCCGCCGAGCGGCAGAACACGGTCCAGCCCGCGAGCTCCCTGACCGGCTTCGGATCCCTGATTCTGACGGCCAGGTCCGTCCCGTCCCCGCGCCTTTGGGAAAGCTTCTGCGGCATGATCCCCGCGAATCGGATCTCCGCGGGGTTCCGGTCCCCGGCGTCGGCGCACAGGTCCCAGGAGGGAATCCGGACCATATGGGATCCCTCCGGCCGAGCCGGCGCGATATTCCGGCAGCCGATGAGCTCCGCCGCGTACCGGCTGACGGGCTGTCTGAAAAATGTCTCCGCCGGAGAGGCCGTCACGACCTTCCCGCGGTTCACGCAGCACACGCTGTCGGCCAGCCGGTAGACCTCCTCGCTGCTGTGCGACACGAGAATCACCGGGACGCCCGCGCCGGCCAGCGTCTCCTTCATCTCTCTTTCCAGCTGCCACCTCAGATGGCTGTCCAGGGCGGAGAGCGGCTCGTCGAGAAGGATGACGTCCGGGCTCTGCGCGATAATCCTCGCGAGGGCGGTTCTCTGCTTCTGCCCCCCCGAGAGGCCGCCGGGAAGCCGGTCCGCGATCTCGTCGATCCGGAATCTCTCCAGCAGACGCTGCGTCATGGCGGGATCCGGATTTTTCCCCATTCCCGCCATGACGTTTTTCCTCACGGTCATGTTGGGAAACAGGGCGTAATCCTGAAACATGTAGCCGACCTTCCTCTTCTGGGGCGGAAGGCTCACGCGCGAGCGGGAGTCGAACAGCACCCTTCCGTCCAGGGCGATTCTCCCCTCGTCCGGCTTTTCGATCCCGGCGATGCACTTCAGGGTCATGCTTTTCCCGCAGCCGGAGGCGCCGAACAGGGAAAAGATCCCCTGCTCCGCGGTGAATTCCACATCCAGTGTGAATTCACTGAGCTGCTTTCGGATCCTCACTTCAAGAGCCATAGCTACTCCATCTTCTTCATGCGTCCCGAGGCCGCCAGATTCATCAGCACCACCGCCGCGAAGGCGATGACGATGACCACGATGGTCCAGAATCCGGCGGTGACGTAGTTTCCGTCCTGAATCACCATCGCGATCTTCTGGGAGATCGTCCCCGTCCTTCCGGGAATATTGCCCGCCAGCATGGAGGTGGCGCCGTACTCCCCGAGGGCTCTGGCGAAGGTCAGGATGGTCCCCGCAGCGATCCCCGGCTTCGCCGCGGGAAGGATCACCGTCCAGAAGATCCTTGTCTCGGACATCCCCAGCGTTCTGGCCGCGTATACGAGATTCATGTCAATCTGCTCCATCGCCGCCCTCGCGTTTCTGTACATCAGCGGAAACGAGATGACCACGGCCGCGATGACGCACCCCAGCCAGGTCTGCACCACCCGGATCCCGAAACGGCCGTAGAGTGCGGAGCCCAGGGGGCGTCTCAGACTGAAAATCAGCAGAAGAATGAACCCTGCGACGGTCGGGGGCAGCACCAGGGGCATCGTCAGGATGCCGTCCGCCACCGCTCTCACCCGCGGGGACGCCTTCACGACCTTTCGGGCGGCAAAGATGCCGAGAAAGAAAGAAATGAACGCGGCCACCACGCCCGTCCTGAGAGAAATCCAGAGCGGGCTGAAATCCGTATCCGCGAGAAATGCTGCAAACTGCTCCATGGCCGTCCTCCCCGGCCTCCTTCCGGCCGGTCGTGCCGCGCCTTCCCTCCACGGTCCGGCGCGGCACCTGCTATCATACCATAAACTGCCGCCTCCTGCACGCCGCTCCTTCGCGGCCCCCCTGCGTCAGGGCTCCGCGTCCGTGTCGAAACAGAAGCTCCCGAAGATCTCCTTCGCGGCCCCCCCTGCGTCAGGGCTCCACGTCCGTGTCGAAGTAGAAGCTCTCGAAGATCTCCTTCGCGGCGTCGGACGAGAGAAATGCGAGGAAATCCTCGGCGGCGGCGTTCTGCGCCTCGTCCGCCTCGGGATTGACGACCCTGGCCGCCGGGTAGATCACGTCTCCGGTCAGCTCATAGGGAATCACCTGCAGAATCTCAAGATCCTCCTCAAAGCCATGGGTATCGGAGCAGTAGACGGTGCCGACCTCGTTCGATCCTTCCGCGACAGCCGCGACGCAGGCGCCGACGTTGGCGCACTCGTTGATCTCAAGGCCTCCCAGAGCCTCGGAAACTTCCTTCGTCGTGACGGCGGAGGCCTCCTCCGTCTCCGGCAGGATGCCCGCCGAGATCAGGGCTTCTCTCGTATATTTCCCCACCGGCACCGATCCGTCCGCCAGCGCCATGCTTGAGGCCTCGCCCAGACTGTCCAGGCCGGTCACCTTGGTCCCGCTGCCCGGGTAAGTGACCAGGCACACCTGGTTGTTGACCAGGTTTTTCCTTGTGCCGGGGACGAGGAGTTCTTTCTCCTCCAGCTCGTTCATCTGCTTCAGCGCGGCGGAGAAGAAGACGTCGCACTCCGCTCCCTCTTCAATCTGGGTCATCAGGGTGCCCGAGCTGTCATAGCTGCCCGTGATCTTCACGGCGGGCTGAAGGCGGGCGTACTCCTCCGCCAGGGCCTCCATCACGGAATTCAGGCTTTTCGCGGCGAATACCGTGATCTCCGTCTCCGGGAGCAGGGCTGCTTCCGCGGCTCCGTCCGCCGTGGAAACGGCCGTGTCCTCCGCAACGGCGGGAACCGCCAGGAGCAGGGCGCAGAGAGCGATTGCAGCGGGAATGGTTTTTCCGGTCAGTTTCATAAATGTCACCTCCGTATGGATGGATGAAATGCCGCTCCTGTTTCAGAAACCGTTCTTGCGGTACAGATTCATTGTACCCTCTTTCGCATGCGAGTGTCAAATAAAAAGCACTCGCCTTCCGGACCTTCCGGATCCGGGGACGGCATCCTTGCGGCGCACACGGGTTGGTGCTAAAATAGCCTCAGCCAGAGAACCCATTTATTTGCAGTAAAACCGGATTTTCCAAAATGATGATGAATGATGAAAACCCGCGCGACGACCGGAATGAGGACTTCGACGCGGAATCCTACTGGAAAAACATGAACCGGGACGACGAAGGAGACGGGACCTCTCCCCCCGAGGAGTACTGGTTCTCTCTGTCGGATCACGGGCGCGGCCACTCCGGCGAACCGGGCTACGGGCCGGTCCCCGAGGAATACCGTTCCACCGGCATGTCGAAGGCGGCGATGGTATGCGGCGTTGTCTCCCTCCTCTCCGTTCTGTTCGGCTCCTCGGTGTTCTTCGGAGCCCTGGGCCTGACCTTCGCGTTTCTCTCCAGGGGCAGAAAAATGAGCAGGCAGGCGCGCACCGGCGCCATCCTCAGCGGGGTCGGCATCGGCGCCTTCGGCGTCATGCTCGCCGTCTCCCTCTACCTCCTCGTCTCAACCGGCGTCTGGGACTACATGATCGCGGAGATCTCCCGGATGAATCCCGGCGATCCCCAGGCGGTCACGGAGATTCAGGAGAACGTCCTGCAGAAGCTCCGCGAGTCGCTCCTTGCGGAGTACTACGGGGAGGAAGCGGCCGAAAACAGCGGCGGCACAGCCGACGCTCCGGAAGCAGCCGGAAGCAGCGGCGCCACGGGAGACGCCCCTGAAACAGCCGGAAACAGCGGCGGCACGGGAGGCGCTCCTG
>CACYDL010000038.1 GCA_902773195.1 uncultured Lachnospiraceae bacterium | reverse complement strand
GGGGGACTTGAACCCTCGACACCGCGGGTATGAACCGCGTGCTCTAGCCAGCTGAGCTACCTCGCCATAAATTTTCCGGCGGTCTTCTTGCGACCGCCAGATTATTATACTCAAATATCGCGGAGCCTGTCAATACCAAAATCACAAAACGCGAAAGCCCGCGCGCCGGAATGACGAAACCGCGAAGGCCCGCGCGCCCGGCAGAACCGCACCGCGACGTCGATGTCGCAGCCGACGTGACGGCCGTCCTGTCCGACGCGGACGAAGAAGCCGGCGCGCGCCTGCCGCCCCGGAACAGCCGGAGCCCGGCGGCCGCGATCAGCACCGCCAGCACAATCAGTAGGATCCGGTCCGTACGTCGGGCTGTCGTCACGTTCTCTCCCCCACTTCCCAGCTGCTGCTCTTCAGCCGCTCTTCATCAGATCACAGGAAATACTTCACGCCGGCCTCGAAGACCCTCATGTCCTGCTCGCCGGAGATATTGACCGCCACGCCTCTTCCTCGGCGCTCCACGTGGGCCATCTTGCCCAGGACCCGTCCGTCGGGGGACGTGATGCCCTCGATGGCGAGGACGGACCCGTTTACGTTCCACTCCGCGTCCATGGAGACGTTTCCGTCCGGATCGCAGTACTGGGTCGCCACCTGGCCGTTCGCGAAGAGGGCGGCGGCCGTCTCCGGATCCGCGGCGAATCTTCCCTCCCCGTGGGAGGCGGGCGTCACGTAGACGCCGCCCAGGTCCGCCAGTCTCAGCCACGGAGACTTGTCGGAGACGACCCTGGTGCAGACCATGCGGCTGATATGCCGGCCGATGGTGTTGTAGGTCAGCGTCGGAGAGGTCTCCGTCTGGCCGGTGATGGTTCCCTCCGGCACCAGACCCAGCTTGATGAGGGCCTGGAAGCCGTTGCAGATGCCGAGGGCGAGGCCGTCCCGCTCCCGGAGAAGCTTCTCCACCTCTTCCTTCAGCTTCGCGTTCCGGAAGGCCGTGGCGAAGAATTTCGCCGAGCCGTCCGGCTCGTCGCCCGCGGAGAAGCCGCCGGGGAACATGATAATCTGCGCGCCGGCGATCTCGCGGGCAAATTCGTCGACGGATTCCCGGATGTCGAGCTCCGTCAGGTTTCTGAACACACGGGTCGAGACCGACGCCCCGGCCGCCTCGAAGGCCGCCGCGGAGTCATACTCGCAGTTCGTCCCGGGGAACACCGGAATGAAGACGCGGGGCTGCGCGATTTTGTGGGAGACCACCGCGACGCTCTCCGCGTGGAACAGCGGGCTTTCGACCTTCTCTTTGTTGTCGTCCGCGCGGGTGCGGAAGACGCCCTCGAGGGTCCCGGTCCAGGCCCGCAGGGCCTCCTCCTCCTGGATGGCGATGTGGCCGAACCGGAGCTCCCTGTCGTCCGACACCTCGCCGATCACCGTGTATTCCGACGCGAGGGCCTGCACCATTCCCTCCGGGACCTCGCAGACGATATCCCCGTAGTACGGGGAGAAGAAATCGATGGGGCTCACGTCATGACGGATCCTGACGCCCTTCTCGTTGCCGAAGGCCATCTTGCTGACCGCCTCCGCGATGCCGAAGCGGCCGACGACGTAGGCGGAGATCACGCGTCCCGCCCGGATATCCTCCCGGAGGCGGGCGTAGGTGTCAAGCACCGCCTCGTAGTCGGGCATCTGGTCGGCGTCCTTCTTCATCCTGATCCACACGATGCTGCTGCCCGCCTTCTTGAATTCCGGGGAAATCAGGTCCGCGAGCTTTCCCGCCGTCACCGCGAAGGAAACCAGGGTCGGGGGCACGTCGATGTTCTCAAAGGTGCCCGACATCGAGTCCTTGCCGCCGATGGCCGGAAGGCCGAAGCCGATCTGGGCGTCGTAGGCGCCGAGGAGCGCGGCGAAGGGCTGGCTCCATCTGGCGGGATCGGAGGACATTCTCCTGAAATATTCCTGGAAGGTGAAGCGGATCTTCGTCACGTCTCCGCCCGCCGCCGCGATCTTGGACATGGATGAGGTCACGGCCCAGGCCGCCCCGTGATAGGGGCTCCAGCTGGACAGATACGGATCGAAGCCGTAGCTCATCAGGGTCACCGTGTCCGTCTTTCCGCCCGGCACCGGCACCTTGGCCGCCATCACCTGGGTCTCCGTGAGCTGCCTTCTGCCGCCGTAGGGCATCAGCACCGTGGCGGCGCCGATGGAGCTGTCGAACATCTCCACCAGCCCTTTCTGGGAGCAGACGTTGAGGTCGGAGAGCAGACCGAGCCAGCGTCCCCGGATGGATTCGTCCCCTCCGTCGTACCAGCTCCAGGGGTGGGGATTGAGCTCGGAGCCGGACAGGGACGGCACGTCCACGAAGACGTCGTTCTCCTGATGGGCCCCGTTTGTGTCGAGGAACTTTCTGGAAATATTGACGATCTCCCGCCCCTTCCACTCGAGGACGAGCCTGGGCTCCTCCGTGACGACGGCGACGGGCGTGGCCTCGAGGTTCTCGGAGGCCGCGTATCTCAGGAATTCCTCCGCGTCCTTCGGGTCCGTGACCACCGCCATTCTCTCCTGGGATTCGGAGATGGCGAGCTCTGTCCCGTCGAGGCCGGCGTATTTCTTCGGCACGAGATCCAGGTTCACCCGCAGTCCGTCCGCCAGCTCGCCGATGGCGACGGACACGCCGCCCGCCCCGAAGTCATTGCATTTCTTGATGAGCCGGGACACTTCCTCCCGGCGGAACAGTCTCTGCAGCTTTCTCTCCGTCGGGGCGTTGCCCTTCTGAACCTCCGCGCCGCAGGTATTCGTGGACTCGGTGTTGTGGGCCTTGGAGGAGCCCGTCGCCCCGCCGATTCCGTCGCGGCCGGTTCTGCCGCCCAGCAGAATGATCACGTCCCCCGGATCGGAATTCTCCCTCTTGACCGCCCTTCTGGGGGCCGCCGCGATCACGGCCCCGATCTCCATGCGCTTCGCGGCGTAGTCCGGATGGTAGATCTCCTTGACGTAGCCGGTGGCCAGGCCGATCTGGTTGCCGTAGGAACTGTAGCCGTGGGCCGCCTCCCTCACCAGCTTCTTCTGGGGAAGCTTGCCGGGAAGGGTCTCGCTCCGCGGGCGCGTCGGATCCGCCGCTCCGGTGATCCGCATCGCCTGGTAGACGTACGTTCTCCCGGACAGGGGGTCGCGGATCGCGCCGCCCAGACAGGTCGCGGCGCCGCCGAAGGGCTCGATCTCGGTGGGATGATTATGAGTTTCGTTCTTGAAATTGATCAGCCACTCCTCTTCCTTCCCGTCGACGTCGACGGGAACGATGACGGAGCAGGCGTTGATCTCATCGGATTCCTCCTGATCCTGCAGCCTGCCCTCGGCCTTCAGCTTCTTCGCGGCCAGCGTTCCCAGGTCCATCAGGCAGACGTACTTGTCCTTCCTGTCCCCGTAGAGGGCCGCGCGGTCCCTGAGGTAGGCGGCGAAGGTTCTCTCGAGCCTGGGCTTCAGATCCCCTTCTCCGAAGGTGACGTTCTTCAGCTCCGTCGAAAACGTCGTGTGGCGGCAGTGGTCCGACCAGTAGGTGTCGAGGACGCGGATCTCTGTGATGGTAGGATCCCGCTTCTCCTCCTCGGTGAAATACTTCTGGATGAAACGGAAGTCCGCGAAGGTCATCGCCAGACTGAGGCGCTGGAAGAGTACCGCCAGGGGGCCGCTCTTCATGATGCGGAAGCCCGTGATCACCTGTACGTCCTCCGGCTCGTGATAGACGGTTGTGAGGGTCTCCGGCTTCTCCTCGCCGGTGACGGAGGAGTCGACGGGGTTGACGCAGTTTGCCCTGATGCGCTCCATCTCCTGCCCGTCCGCGTCGCCGATGATCATGTAGGTCGTGGCGCATCGGACTGTGGGATTCTCCCGCTCGTCCAGGAAACGGATGCACTGCTCGGCGGAATCCGCCCTCTGGTCGAACTGTCCGGGCAGATACTCGACGCTGAACACGCCCGCGCACTCCGCCTCGGGCAGCGTCTCCCGGTACAGAATGTCGACGGGAGGCTCGGCGAAGACGGTCCTGCAGGCCGTCTCAAACGTGGCGTCCGATACGTTCTCCACGTCGTAGCGGATAAAGATCCGCACGTCCGTGACGCCCGTGATGTTCAGGTAATGGCGGATCTCATGGCGCAGTTCCTTCGCGGCGACGGCATAAGAAGCTTTCTTTTCGACGTAGACTCTTCTGACCAATTTTGTCCCCTTTCGCTTATCGCTGTTGTTCCCGGCCGGCTCATTGCCGGCGTTTCCAGAATTCCCTGATGATCGCCTTCGCGTCCTCCGCGGAACGGCATACTTCGATGCGGTTCCATTCCCGCGGAAACAGTCTCCGGCAGCCGGCGGTCAGGAACCTGCCGTCCAGGAGGGCGATCACTCCCTCGTCCCCGGACGTCCGTATCACTCTTCCGGCAGCCTGCTGGACCTTGTTCATGCCCGGATAACGGTAGGCGCAGTCGAACCCGCTGCCGTCCCTGTCAAAAAACCTCCGGACGATCTCCCTCTCCCCGGAGATCTGGGGGATGCCGGCGCCGACCACGACGGCGCCGATCAGCCTGGTCCCGGTGAGGTCGATCCCCTCCGAGAACATGCCTCCCATCACACAGAAGCCGATGAGCGTCTCCCTCGGCTCCTCGTAGAAGTTCTCGAGAAATATTTCCCTGTCGTCCTCCCGCATCCCGGGAGTCTGCAGCACCCAGTTCACTCCCTCCGCGTCGAACTCCCCGCGGTAGACGCGGAAGACGTCCCGCATCAGCTTGTAGGACGGGAAAAACACGAGATAATTGCCCCGCCTGCCCCCGGCGACCGCCGCGATGTAGGCGGCGATCCGGCGGTACATCGCCGTGTTTCGGTCCGAATACCGGGTGCTCACGTCTTCCGCGGCGAGAATGATCCGCCGGGACGTGTCGAAGGGGGATTCCGCGTAGACGGCGCAGACGTCCTCCTTCGTCGTGAGAAGCATCCTGTAGTAGTCGACGGGGAGCAGCGTCGCCGAGAAGAAGACGGCGCACCGTCCCCGCTCCACACATTCCGTGAGCCTGGCGGAAGGATTGACGCAGAACAGCGTCAGACCGAAATCGTCGTCCTCGCCGGTGCCGGAGAAGATCTCATAGTGATCGTCCAGGTACTCCAGCGTCCTCACGAAGTCTCCTGTCTCGAAGTAGAAGTCCAGCAGCTTCTCCTTGAGGGCGCCCTCCGCCTCCGACTGGTAAAACTCCTGGAGCTTCTCGTAGAGCCGGAGCACCGCTCCTCTTAAGGGGAGGAACTCCTCGTCCTCCGGAAGCCTCACGGTCCGGCCCGCCGCCTCGAAGGTCGGCTCCTCCTCGCAGAGGTGCTTCTCCTTCAGCATCAGGCGATTGACCTTGTCGAGGGCCTTCGCGAGATAGGGGACGTCCTTGCCGCACGCCCTCTTCGCCGCCAGGACGTGCTCCTTGACGAGGCGGGCGCTGAACATCTGTCTTCCCCGCTCCACCAGGTTGTGGGCCTCGTCGATCAGGAAAATGCCGTCCCCGCGGCTTCCGTTTCCGAAGAAGCGCTTCAGGCGGGCGTTGGGGTCGAAGACGTAGTTGTAGTCCCCCAGGACCGCGTCGCACCAGCTGGCCAGATCAAGGGTCAGCTCGAAGGGGCAGACCTGAAAGCGGACGGAGGCGGCGCGGATCTCCTCTCTTCCGAAGAAGGACGCCTCGCCGAGGAGGCGGAACACGGCGTCGTTGATCCGGTCGAAATGGCCTCTGGCGTAGGGGCAGTCGTCGGGATTGCAGGACGGCTCGCTGAGCGGACAGATCTTCTCCTTGGACGTGATGAGGACCGTCCGGAAATCCAGTCCCTTTCCCGCGAGGATGGAGAAGGCCTCCCGCCCCGCGTTCAGCGTCTCGTTTCTCGCCGTCAGGTAAAAGATCCGGTCGCCGCAGCCCTCTCCGACGGCGCGGACCGCGGGATAGACGCAGCTCATGGTCTTTCCGACGCCGGTGGGGGCCATCAGGAACAGGTCCCGTCCGTCGCGGATCGAGCGGAACACGGTGTGGGTGAGCTTCCTCTGCCCCTCCCTGTACTCGAAGGGGAACGGGAGCTCCCGCATGGACTCGTCCCTCGCCCGGGCGTGGTGAAGCTGCCACTCCGCCCACCGCCGGTACTCCCCCGCGACCCGGAGGAACCACTCCTCCAGCTCCCCGGCCTCGTACTCGGCGTCCAGGAAGCGGATCTCCTCCGTGTCCAGGTTGACATAAGTCATCCTGACCGCGATCCGGGGAAGCGCCTCTTCGGCGGCGTAGATCGCCGCGTAGCACTTCGCCTGGGCCAGATGGACCGGAAACGGCTCCTCGAGGCGCGTCACGTCGAGGTACATGCCCTTGATCTCCTCGATGCAGGGAACGTCGCCCCCGATCAGGCCGTCCGCCCTGCCCTCGATCCGGATCACCAGCTCACCGAAATCCACGTCCCGGGACAGGGCGTACTCGGCGGAGTAATCCCCCGTGCGGCTCTTCTGTATCCTGCGGTGAATTCTTCCTCCCGCCAGCGCCGCCTCCACGTCGTGGCCCTTGAGCGTCCGGCTGTCGATGTCCCCGGCGCGCAGAATAAATTCCACGAGGTTTCGCACGGAGATGCGTACCACCGGCTTCTCCGGAGAGGCCCCGGTCTGCCCTTCCGTGCCGGCCGCCATAGAGGCTGCGGTCTGCCCTTCGGCGCCGGTCATGATGGTTCCGGTCTGCCCTTCCGCGCCGGCCGCCATAGAGGCTCCGGCCTTCCCTTCGGGACCGCCCTTCCGCGCGGCTCCGGGATTCTTCCCGTCAGACATGGCCGCCTCAGCTGCAGATGACCTTGCGCTGCGTGTTGCTTCCGGTCACGGTGAGGCCGGGAATGGAGTCCAGGAACTTGTAGAGCTGGCTGTAGCCGTAGAGCTTGACGTTGAAGTTCCTGTGCTTCTTTCTGATTTCCTGCCCCAGCGTGCCAAGGCCGATGCCCTTCCTGCCGCGGCTCCGGACGATCTCCTTGATGTCGCGGATGACGGCGTCGTCCTCGGATTCGGCGGCGGAGAGACTCACGGTCAGGACGTTCTTGCTCTTGTTGACGGTGATCTCCGGAATGTCGTCGAGGAACTTGCTCAGCTGGCTGTAGCCGAAGGTCCGGATGTCGAAATCCGGATACTTGCTCTGAAGCCGGCTCCCGATCTCGCCGGGGCCCGTCTGCTTTCCGTTGTTGTCATTTTTCGTGATGATGTTGATGATGTCGTCCACGATGGCCTGCTTGTTCGTCGCGGACGCGCCTCCCTCGCTCTCGATCAGGTTCTCGAGCTCGGTAAAGACGGTGCAGGCCGCGCGGAACGAATCCGGCGTCTTTTTCTCGCCCATCCCGATGACGATTTTCCCGGATTCCCTGAGACGGGACGCCAGGCGCGTGAAATCGCTGTCCGAGCTCACGATGCAGAAGCCGTCGACGTTGGAGTTGTAGAGAAGGTCCATCGCGTCGATGATCAGCGCGGAATCCGTCGCGTTCTTTCCCGTCGTGTTGGAGAACTGCTGGATCGGAATGATGGATTTCTCCAGGAGCTTTCCGCTCCATCTCGCGTTGGCCTGGGTCGTGAAATCCCCGTAGATACGCCTGTAGGTGACCGTCCCGTACTGGGACAGCTCGTCAAAAATGCCGTTCAGATATTTCGACGAGACGTTGTCGGAATCAATCAGAAGGGCGAGTTTTCGATCTTCCATAAAACCTCCGTGCCTGCATGGGCAGGCTGAAAAACTTGTCGCATTAAATCTCTATCCCGTTCAGCCGCAGCAGCTCCCGCGCGGTCTCGACGGAATCCGGGCCCGCCGCGTTCTTGACCGGGGCGAATTCCCTCTCCCGCTCCACCTCGAAGGGAAGACAGCCTTCCAGGGCTCCGAGGATGTCGAAAATGAAGTACTCGAATTTCCATCCGTTGGGGCTTTCGGGCGTCACGGTGACGCCGCTGTCATCCAGATACGGGATTTTCTTGTGGGCGAAATGGATCGGCAGGGAGCTGTCCAGCGCCCTCTGCATCGCGCCGACGTGGAACAGGTAATTGAGGATCACGCCGTAGTAATAGGCGTAGGAGCCGTCCTCCAGCTTCTCGCGGCGCATGTCCTCCGTTACCTCGTAGTACTCGATCACCGATGTCCTGCCCCCGTCGAGGCAGATGACGCCCACGTTCTCCTCCGGCGAACTCTTCCGGACGACCTTGGCGCCCGACTCGCAGCCGCTCTCCAGCACCGCGCCGAAGAAGACCGGGTCGCAGATCCTCTGGAGCACGTTGTCGACCGCGAAGACGTTGAGCCACTCGATCCCCTCTTCGCGGAGCAGGGCGCCGTATCCCGCCTTGAGGAGAGAGACGAACCAGCCGCCGTTGCCGTTGGGCGACGAGGCGATGCGGCAGGGGGAGGCCAGCAGCACATGGCCCTCCTCGTCCACGCAGGGCGCCGCCTCCTGGGTGAAGAAGTGGACGAAGGCCTCGTCATAGCCGAAGAACGCGTGTTCCCTGAGAAACGCTTCCGTCGCCTCCCGGTTTTCCCCGCTCGTCATGATGAAGAGGTGGAGCTTCGCGCCGATCCGGCGGCACGCGTCCTCCAGGTTCTCAAAGACGCGCTGGAAGATGTAGACGGGGCGGGTTACCCCGATGTCGTAGGTGCCCTTCGGCCCCGAGGCGCCGAGCCGTGTGCCGGAGCCGCCCGCCAGGAGCACGGCGGCGAGCTTTCCCTGCCGGGCCGCCTCCGCGCCTCTTCTTCCGAGCTCGCCGGCGCGGGCCTCCGACTCCTCCCGTTTCATCACGCGGATCGGTGAAAAATCGTGATGCTCCGCCTTTTCCTCCCGTCTGCGGAAGGCGTCGAGATAGACGGGATCGAGCTTCTCCACGTCGTCCAGCAGCAGGGCGCGTTCCTCCCCGGAAAGTTCCTTATAACAGCGAAGAAGGTGCTCTTCGCAGAGCGCCTTCAGCTTTTCTCTCGCCTGTTCTACCGTCATGGGCTTCATTCTCCCTGATCGACGAACTCAATCGATGTATCCGTCATGGATTTGATGATCGCGAGAGATTTCACATCGATCCCGCGACTGCGGAGCTCTTTTCCTCCGTCCTGGAATCCCTTCTCGATGACAATGCCGACTCCCTCGACCGTCGCTCCCGCCTGCCCGATGATGTCGAGAAGGCCGCAGACCGCGCAGCCGTTGGCCAGGAAGTCGTCGATAATCAGAACGCGGTCTTCCTTCGTCAGAAACTTTTTGGAGAGGATCACGTCGTAAACTCTGTTGTGGGTGTAGCTCTGCACCTTGGCGGTGTACAGGCTTCCGTCGAGATTGAGGCTCTGCGCCTTTTTCGCGAAAACGACCGGGACGCCGAAGTACTGGGCGGTGATGCAGGCGATGCCGATGCCCGATGCCTCCACCGTGATGATCTTGGTGATCCTGCGGTCGCCGAACAGTCTGTGAAACTCCTTGCCGATCTCGTTGATAAACTCGATGTCCACCTGATGATTGAGAAATCCGTCCACCTTCAGTATGTTGCCGGGGCGTACCTGTCCTTCCTTGAGAATCTTCTCTTCGAGAGCTTTCATCCTTCCTCCTCAGTAAAGCTGCCAGTGAACTGTTATGATGATTCTACAACGAAATATGGCGAAAAACAACGAAAGAATAAAGAAAATGCGATTCGCCGCGGCGCGCGGGAGCCGCCTTCTCTCAGGGGCAAAAGAAAAAGCATGAAGCCTGAGCCTCACGCCTTGTTCTTTCCTTCACCCGACAGCTTCGCGTGGATGTACTCCGGGACCCGGTCCGGATCGATTCCCAGCACGTAGCCGAATTCCCTGTGAATCTGTTTTTCCGCCTCGTTCAGGAAGCGCTCGTCCGCCGAATGAAACTTCCTGCCGCTGCTGTCGATTTCCTTACGTTTCTTGTACAGGGTCGAGATCACGCCGAGAAGCGTTTCATGGGAGCCGCTTTTCACTTCCTGCTGCAGCGCTCTCTGTCTCTGCTTGTCGTCGCTGATCCAGTCGATCCCCATCTCCGGGATTGTCCTGATAAGATCGTCGATCTCTTCTTTCGTAATCAGAGCTCTAAGAACCGCGTCGCCACGTTCGACCGGAACGTAGATCTTGCTTCCAGGATCATAGACAGGTGTCAGAATGTAATATTCACACGGTTCATCGGACGAGATCGTCAGTTTCTCCACGCTCCTCACCGTGCAGACACCGTCACGAATATGGACTACGGTATCATTCGCTTTCCATCCCATACTGATACCTCCCATCGTGTTTAAATGTATTTTAGCAGGAATTCGGGAAGAATTCAAAGGAAAATGTCGTTGACGCTCAGGGCAGATTGCGCTATAATACCAAAGTCGGTATCGTATGACGACGCCGCACAGGGGAATCCTCTAATGGTAGGAGAGCGGTCTCCAGAACCGTCAATGGGGGTTCGACTCCCTCTTCCCCTGCTCATCGCAAAAGTCCGCAAATCCTTTGTTTTCAAGGGTTTGCGGTTTTTTGTTTAAAAAGGATCGGATTTGAGCCTCAAAAATACCGCTTTTCAACCCCTATCTGATATCATCCTATCACTTTCCCGAAAGGATACAAGAACATCGGCTTGAACTATCTATTAAGTCTTTATGGCATCTGGTCGATACCCTGCAGCCCTTTCTTTACGCTGTTCCTATACGGATATTCTTCGAAAAGCCTGAAAAACTTCCCGCAGGCGGGGATATGTCCATTTACGTTACTTCCTCCTGCGTAATTGTTTCACATAAGCGAGGTATCAACTGCTCTCAGGTTCTCCAGGAAGGG
>CACYDL010000037.1 GCA_902773195.1 uncultured Lachnospiraceae bacterium | reverse complement strand
TCTGATCAGGGAACTCTGACAGGGAATTCTGACAGGGAATTCCGGCAGGAAAATCTGACAGGAAAACCCGGCAGGGAATTCCGGCAGGAAAACGGTCAATCATAAACAGACAGTACAGGCTGCCGCAGCGGAAGGCAACAGAATCGCTGCGACAGCCGATTGATGTGCAGGGGCTGCGGCGCGGGCGCGGCGCTGTCCGTGACGCATTGGCAGGTGGGCTATGGCGGAAAAGAGAGATTACTACGAGGTTCTCGGTGTCTCCAGGGACGCGAGCGAGGAGGATCTGAAGAAGGCGTACAGAAAGCTGGCGAAGAAGTATCACCCGGATATGAATCCCGGGGATGCCGAGGCGGCTGAAAAGTTCAAGGAGGCATCGGAGGCGTACTCCGTCCTGAGCGATCACGAAAAGCGCGCCCAGTACGATCAGTTCGGGCACGCGGCGTTTGAGCAGGGGGGCGGCTTCGGCGGCTTCGACTTCAACGCGTCCAACATGGGCGATATCTTCGGAGACATCTTCGGCGATCTGTTCGGCGGCGGCGCCTCGTCCCGCAGGGCCTCCAACGGCCCCATGCGGGGGGCGAACGTCCGGACCGCGGTCAACGTCACCTTCGAGGAGGCGGTGTTCGGCTGCACGAAGCAGATCGACATCAACCTCAGGGAACCGTGTCCGACCTGCGGGGGCAGCGGCGCCAAGCCGGGCACCACGCCCCAGACCTGCTCCAAGTGCCGGGGCACCGGCCGCGTAGTGTCCACCCAGAGATCGATCTTCGGCATGATGCAGACCGAGACGGCCTGCCCCGACTGCCGGGGCACCGGAAAGATCATCAAGGACAAATGTCCCGACTGCCGCGGCGCCGGCTACGTCACGCGCCGGAACAAGCTGAACGTGGACATTCCCGCGGGCATCGACAACGGCATGTCCGTCAGAGTCCGCGACAAGGGTGAGCCCGGCGTAAACGGCGGCCCGAGAGGCGACCTCCTGGTCGAGGTCCGCGTATCGCGTCATCCCATCTTCCAGAGGGACGACATGAACATCTATTCCACCGTGCCCATCAGCTTCACCACGGCGGCCCTCGGCGGCAAGATCCGGATCGCCACCGTCGACGGAGAGGTGGAATACGACGTCAAGGCGGGAACGCAGACGGATTCGAGATTCAGGCTGAGGGGCAAGGGCGTTCCCTCCGTGCACGACAGGAACAGACGGGGCGATCACTACGTGACGCTCGTCGTAAAGGTGCCCACGAAGCTGAACCGGGAGCAGAAGAACGCGCTGAAGAGCTACGCGAAAGCGATGGGAGAAGAGACGAAGTGAGTACAGCCTGGATCAGATATACGATTCATACCACGGCGGAGGCAGAAGAAGCTGTCTCCGCCATGCTGTCGGAGTGCGGAATCGACAGCCTTGAGATCGAGGACAGAAGGCCCGTGACCCCGGAGGAGAGCGGCGGCCTGTTCGGCGACGTCGTCCCGGAGATGCCGGAGGACGACCTGACCGCCGAGATTTCCTTCTATCTGGAGGAGGGAGAAGATTCAGAGAATCTTCTCAGGGAGATCAGAGACGGTCTGGAGAGACTGCGCTCCTGCGCGGACATCGGGGCGGGAACGGTCACGGAGTCGCGGACCGCCGAGGAGGACTGGATCAACAACTGGAAGGAATATTTCCACAGCTTCCGCGTGGACGACATCCTGATCGAGCCCACATGGGAGGCCGGCAGCGCGGACGAGGCGGATGCCGCCATGGTGCTGCACATCGATCCGGGCACCGCCTTCGGGACGGGCGCCCACGAGTCCACCCAGATCGCGATCCGGGCCCTGAGAAAATACGTCAGGCCGGGCGACAGGATGCTGGACGTCGGGACGGGAAGCGGCATTCTGGGAATCATCGCGCTGAAGAGCGGCGCGGCGCACGTCTTCGGGACGGACCTCGACGAGAACACGCTGCCCGCCATCCGCGACAACCTGGCCGCCAACGGGATCGGGGACGGAACCTTCGAGGTCGTCCTCGGCAATATCGCGGACGACAGAAGCGTTCAGGAGCGGGCGGGCTTCGGCTGTTACCGGATCGCCTGCGCCAACATCATCGCCGAGATCCTCGCGGAGATCACGCCGGAAATCCCCGCCCATCTTTCGGCCGGGGGCATCTACATCACATCCGGGATCCTGAGGGAACGGGAGCCGGTGGTGCTGGCGGCGGCGGAGAAGGCCGGCCTCGCCTACGTGGAGACCCTCCGGATGGGAGAGTGGTCCGGGATCGTGTTCCGGAAGCCGTGAAGCCGGGGCTTCCCGTACGGGCTCAGTGGTAGCGGACCTCCATCAGGGTGAGTCCCTTCGCCGGAGCCGTGGGGCCCGCGAGACTTCTTTTCCGGGCCTCCAGCAGCACGTTCATCGACTGGGGATCCCTGCGTCCCTCGCCCACCTCGATCAGGGTTCCGACGAGGATTCTCACCATATACTGGAGAAATCCATCTCCGACAAATCCGATATCGATCTCGTCGGCGGTTTCCGTGACGCGGATGGTGCGGATGGTGCGGACGGTGGATTTTTTGATGTGGGGATTTCCGCAGAAGCTGATGAAGTCATGGGTGCCGATCAGCTGGAGCGTGGCGAGCTTCATCGCGCCGACGTCGAGGGGGGCGCCGAGATATTCGTAGACGAAGCGGCGGTCGAATACATGGGCCGCCTTATCCGTCCCGATCCGGTAGAGGTAATACTTCTCCGAGGCGTTGTAGCGGCTGTGAAATCTCGGAGCGGCCACCGCGACGGACAGGACGCCGATGTCGTCGGGGAGGTAGCGGTTGATGCCGGCGGCGATCTCGGAGGGAGAAAGCTCCGTATCCATGCGGAACTGGGCGACCTGGCCTTTTGCGTGGACCCCGGCGTCCGTTCTGCCGGCGCCGTGGACGTCCACCGCGCTGCCGCACATCCTGGCGAGGATGTTTTCCAGCTTGCTCTGGATGGTGTTGTCGGTATCTCCCTGCTTCTGCCAGCCGTTGTATCGGGTTCCGTCGTACTGAACGATCATGCGGTAATTGGTAAGCATGCGGATCTGCCTCCTGTCCTGCGCGTGGGGCCTGGGTCTGCAGGCCGGTCTTCTGCTATTATATCATCTGAAATGGATCACGCACTGTTAAAAAAAACATTTCTGTGTTAGAATATCGTGGTTATGAAAGAGATATACTTCGACAATTCCTCAACAACACAGCCCTCGCCCGGCGTCATCGACCTCGTCGTCAGGACCATGCGGGAGGACTTCGGCAACCCCTCGTCCCTTCACCGGAAGGGCGTCGACGCCGAGCACTACGTCCGGGACGCCAGGGAGAAGATCGCCGCCACCCTCAGGGCGAAGCCGGAGGAAATCTTCTTCACCTCCGGGGGCACCGAGGCGGATAACTGGGCGGTGATCGGGACGGCCCTCGCCGCGAGACGGCGCGGGAAGAGAATCGTGACGACCGCCATGGAACATCCCGCCGTGGCGGAGCCCGTCAGGTTTCTCGAAAAGATGGGCTTTGAGACCGTCGTCGTACCCGTCGACGCCAGCGGCATGCTGGATCCGGATACGCTCCGCGAGGCTCTGACGGAGGACACCATTCTCGTCTCCACCATGTACGTCAACAACGAGATCGGATCCGTCGTCCCCGTCGGGGAGATCGCCCGCGCGGTGCGGGAGAAGGCCCCGGAGGCCCTCTATCACGTGGACGCCATCCAGGCCTACGGCAAATTCAGGATCTGTCCCTCGAGGCTCGGTATCGACCTTCTCTCCGTCAGCGGACACAAGTTCCACGGACCCAAGGGGACGGGCTTCCTGTACGTGAGAAGCGGAGCCCGCATTCTTCCGATCCTCTACGGCGGCGGACAGCAGAAGGGCATGCGTTCGGGGACGGACAATGTGCCCGGTATCGCCGGCATGGGGGAGGCGGCCGCCGAGGCTTACAGGGATTTCGAGAAGAAGACGGAGCATCTTGTATCCCTCAGGGACAGGCTGGAGGCCGGCCTGAGGGAGCTGGACGGAATCGTCATCCACGGCGAGGCCGCCCGCGAGAGGGCGCCGCACATCGTAAACGCCGCCTTTACAGGGGTCGGGGCGGAGGTGCTGCTTCATTCCCTGGAGGACAGGGGCATCTACGTCTCCGCGGGATCCGCGTGCTCGATGCACCGGAAGAAAGCGAGCGCGACGCTGACCGCCATCGGGGCGCCCGCCGGGGAACTGACTTCCTCGATACGGTTCAGCTTCTGCGAGACCAATACCGCCGAAGAGGTGGACACGGCCCTGCAGGCGGTCCGGGAGCTCCTCCCGGCCCTCCGGAGATACCGCGCGCACTGAGAAGCAGACAGAGAGAAGGAGAATCCATGCATCATACATTTCTGATCAAGTACGGGGAAATCGGCATCAAGGGAAACAACCGGCACGTCTTCGAGGACGCGCTGGCCAAGCAGGTGATGAACGCCCTCCGGAGAATCCCGGGGGAGTTCAGCGTCAGGAAGGAGCGGGGCCGCGTCTACGTGAACTGCGAGGGCGCCTGGGACGAGGAAGAGACGATCCGCACGCTTCAGCACGTCTTCGGGATCGTCGGCATCTGCCCGGTGCACGAATACCCGGCGGGCGATTACGCCGCCCTCGAGGAGAACATGCTGGAATACGTGAGGACGGAATATCCCGATTCCCACGCGACGTTCAAGGTCAAGGCGAAGAGGGTGAACAAGGAGTTCCCGAAGCCCTCGATGGAGATCGACGCGGATCTGGGCGAGGCGATTCTCGAGAATTTCCCGGACATGAAGGTCGACGTCCATCACCCGGACATCCTCTTTGACCTGGAAATCAGGGACCGCGTCTACATCTATTCCCGGGTCCTCCCGGGCCCCGGCGGCATGCCCGTCGGAACAAACGGCAGCGCGATGCTCTGCCTGTCCGGCGGTATCGACAGCCCCGTGGCCGGCTGGATGATCGCGAAGAGAGGCGTCTCCATCGACGCGGTCTATTTCCACGCCCCGCCCTATACCTCCGAGAGAGCCAAGGAGAAGGTCGTCGACCTCGCGCGGCAGGTGGCGGCGTACGCCGGGCCGATCCGCCTGCGGGTCGTCAATTTCACCGACATCCAGCTGGCGATCTACGACACCTGTCCCCACGAGGAGCTGACGATCATCATGCGGAGATACATGATGCGGATCGCGGAGCATTTTGCCCGGGAGAACGGCAATCTCGGCATTGTGACGGGGGAGAGCATCGGGCAGGTGGCGAGCCAGACGATGCAGTCCCTTGTGACGACGAATTCCGTCTGCACCATGCCGGTCTACCGGCCCCTGATCGGGTTCGACAAGAGCGAGATCGTCGAGATCGCCCGGAAAATCGGCACCTACGAGACGTCGATCCTGCCCTATGAGGACTGCTGCACGATCTTCGTGGCGAAGCATCCCGTCACCAAGCCCCTTCCCGAGATCATCGAGCGCTCGGAGAACAAGCTGAAGGGGCAGATCGAGGAGCTGTATGAGAAAGCGGTCTCCACGGCGGAGCTGATCAAGGTGAGATGACCGGGACGCGTTCCGGATGGGAGAAGCCGGAGCCGGCCCGGGCGGGACGGCGTAGGTTTCGTTCCCGCTCCGGCCCGGCGGGACGGCTCCGGCCTCGTTCCCGCGCCGGACGGCCGCGCGGCCTCCGGGTGGAGGAAAGCATAAAAAAAGCAGGCCTGCGCTGCGGGCCTGCTTAAAAGAAAATTCTGACCTTTGTGCCGCCGGTTTACTCGACGACGTAGGGCTCGACGGCCTTCATGACCTCGTCGAGATCATCGCCGTCCGCGTGGATATTGAGATCGATCGGCTTGGAGAGATCCAGGCTGAAGATGCCCATGATGGATTTCGCGTCGATCACGTATCTGCCGGAGACGAGATCGAAGTCATACTCGAAGCGGCTGATGTCATTGATGAATGTCTTAACCTTGTCTATCGAATTAAGAGACACCTTGACGGTTTTCATATATCTGTTCTCCTTTCGCTTTTTCTTTTCGTCTGTATGATAGCCTGAATCGCGGAGCAAGTCAAGAAGAAACACGCATTGCCCGCAGGGGAGCCGCCCATGTCAAAAAAAGCAGCATTTCACACGCTGGGGTGCAAAGTCAACGCCTACGAGACGGAAGCCATGGCCGAGCGTCTGCGCGAGGCGGGCTACACCATCGTGCCCTTTGAGCCCGGCGCCGACGTCTATATCGTCAACACCTGCACGGTGACGGGCATCGCCGACCGCAAATCGCGCCAGATGCTCCACCGGGCGAAGGAGATGAATCCCGGCGCGGTCGTGGCCGCGGTGGGGTGCTACGCCGAGGACGCGAAAGAGAAGCTCCTGGCGGACCCCTGCGTCGATCTTGTCATCGGAAACAGCGCAAAATCCGGGATCGCGGCGTTCCTTGACGCGGCGCTGCTTAAGGAGGACGTCCCGGAACCATGCGGCGCCCCCATCGCCGGGGCTTCCGTCTACGACGAATCGGGCATCTCGGAGACGGCGGAGAGAACCCGCGCCTTCATCAAGATCCAGGACGGGTGCAACCAGTTCTGTTCCTACTGCATGATTCCCTACGTGAGGGGACGCGTCCGGAGCCGGAGCCCGGAGGCCGTGACGAAGGAATGCGCGCGGCTCACGGAAGCGGGCTTCCGCGAGATCGTTCTGACCGGGATCCACATCAGCTCCTACGGTCTTGATTTTGACCATCCGGGAGAGAACCGCCGCACCCCGCCCGCCTCGGAGGCGGAGACCAACCGGCGCCTGCTCGGGCTGATCCGCGAGGCGGCTTCCGTGCCCGGCATCTCCCGCGTGAGGCTCGGCTCCCTGGAGCCCGGGATCATGACCGGGGAATTCATCGAAGAGCTGGCGGCCATCCCCGCGATCTGTCCGCAGTTCCACCTGTCCCTGCAGAGCGGCTGCGACGGGACGCTGGAGCGGATGAAGAGACGCTACAATACGGAGGATTACCGGCAGATCTGCGCCCGGATCCGGGAGCGGTATCCCGACGCGGCGCTGACCACCGACATCATCGTCGGCTTCCCGGGCGAGACCGGGGAGGAATTTGAGACGACGCTCCGCTTCGCGGAGGAGATCCGCTTCGCCAGGATCCACGTGTTCAAGTATTCGCGGCGGGCCGGAACCGCGGCCGCGTCCATGGCCGGCCAGGTGCCGGAGACGGTCAAAAAGGAGAGAAGCGCCGCCCTGATCGCCCTGGAGGAGAAGCTGCGCCGGGAATACGCGGCGCGCTTTGTCGGCCGGAGCGTCGAGGTGCTCATCGAGGAGCCGGGAGACACGCCGGGGACATGGCGGGGGAAGACCCGCGAGGCCGTGGAGACGGTCGTTCTCTCCGGGGAATCTCTCGAGGGGAAAATCGTGACCTGCACGCCGGAGAGCGTCGCGGAGGACGCAAGCCTCCTGGCGGGGCGAGAAATTCTGATTGAATCTGTCGGCGATACGGAGTAAAATAAAATTGGTCTGTATCGAAACACAGGGCATATTTTTGACACCCGCCTGCGCTTTCCGCGGGGCGGACGGGAGAGAATTATGGCAAATAATCTTGGCAATACACAGTATTTCAGCGTCAAGTCCGAGCCCGAGATCCGGGTCAAGGACGTGATCAGCGTGGTCTACAGCGCGATGGCTGAAAAAGGCTATAATCCTGTGAACCAGATAGTCGGCTACATTATGTCCGGTGATCCGACCTATATCACGAACTACAAGGGCGCGCGCAGCATGATCATGAAGGTGGAGCGCGACGAGCTCGTGGAGGAGCTGCTCAAGGAGTACATCAGGAACAAATCCTGGGGAGACCAGTGAGCGGAGGCAGACTTCTGGGACTGGACTACGGATCAAAGACCGTCGGCGCCGCCGTGTCGGATCCCACCGGAGTCGCGGTGCGCGAGCTGGAGATCATCCGGAGAGAGGACGAATCCAGGCTCAGGAAAACATTCCGGAGAATTGAGGCGCTGACGGAGGAGCTGGGCGTATCCGCCATCGTCCTGGGGCTCCCCCTCAATATGGACGGGACAAAAGGGGAGCGGGCGCTGAAGACGGAGGCCTTCGGCGCGGCCCTCAGGAGACGGACCGGACTGCCGGTCTACTATCAGGACGAAAGGCTTACCACGGTAGAAGCGGAAGAAATAATGGAAAGCAAGGGGATCCGCAGAGAGGATTTCGGTGAGTACGTGGACATGATCGCGGCAGCGGTCATTCTCGGAGATTACCTGAATCAGCACGAGGGAGGTGCGGACGCGGACCGGTAATTCAGGATGGAAACTCTTAAATTCGTGGCCGACGACGGCCGTGAGACAGAATTCTTTATTGAGGAGCAGGCGCGTGTGAACGGAACGGACTACCTTCTTGTCGCCGACGCGGCGGAAGGCGACGCGAATGCCCTCATTTTAAAAGATGTATCCGAGGAAACCGATGAGGAGGCAAGGTACGTGCCGGTGGAAGACGGCGGCGAGCTTGAGGCCCTGCTGAAGGTTTTCGAGGAGATGATGGACGATACGGATATCCGGATGTGACGGAAGCATTCGGATAAGCACTCAGAGACTGGACCGGGGCGCCTCCGTCAGGGGACATCCCGGAACGGTCTGTTGGCATGAAAGGAGATATTTTTTGAAGAAGCAATTGAACAACGAACACCTGAGGATCATTCCGCTCGGAGGACTTGAGCAGATCGGAATGAATATCACGGCGTTTGAGTACGGGGACAGCATCGTGGTCGTCGACTGCGGTCTTGCGTTCCCTGAAGACGATATGCTCGGCATAGACTTCGTGATACCGGACGTGACCTATCTGGTGGAGAATTACAGCAAGGTAAAGGGCTTTGTCATCACCCACGGCCATGAGGACCACATCGGCGCGATCCCCTACGTCTTCAAGAAGCTGAATGTGCCGATCTACACGACCCGTCTGACGATGTCGCTGATCGAAAAGAAGCTGGAGGAGCACGACCTGCTGAATTCCGTCAAGAGAAAGATCGTGAAATTCGGCCAGTCGATCAATCTCGGGGATTTCCGGATTGAGTTCATCAAGACAAATCACAGCATTCAGGACGCCGCGGCGCTGGCCCTGTATTCCCCGGCGGGCACGATCATCCATACGGGGGACTTCAAGGTGGACTACACGCCGGTCTTCGGCGACGCCATCGATCTCCAGCGGTTTGCCGAGATCGGAAGGAAAGGCGTGCTCGCCCTCATGTGCGACAGCACGAACGCGGAGCGCCCCGGCTTTACCATGTCCGAGAAGACGGTGGGAGCCGCTTTCGAGAGGATCTTCTCGGAGCACACGAACCAGAGACTGATCATCGCCACGTTCGCGTCCAATGTGGACCGCGTGCAGCAGATCATCAATACCGCCGCGAAATACGGAAGAATGGTCTGTCTTGAGGGCCGCTCCATGGTCAACGTCATCGGCACGGCGGTGGAGCTCGGCTATATCGACGACCCGGAAAACACGCTGATCGAGATGGACAGCCTGTACCATTATCCCCAGGACAAGGTGGTCCTTGTCACCACGGGGAGCCAGGGAGAGTCCATGGCGGCTCTCTCGAGAATGGCGGCCAACATCCACAAAAAGGTCAAGATCATGCCGGGCGACGCGATCGTCTTCTCCTCCCATCCGATTCCCGGAAATGAGAAGGCGGTGTCAAATGTGATCAACGAGCTGTCCGAGCTGGGGGCCGAGGTGATTTTCCAGGACACGCACGTCTCGGGACACGCATGTCAGGAGGAGATCAAGCTGATCTACTCCCTGGTCAGGCCGAAGTACGCGATCCCCGTGCACGGCGAGAGAAGACACCTCGCGGCCCAGGCCCAGGTGGCGGAGTCGATCGGGATTCCGAAGGAGAATATCTGGGTTCTCCACACGGGCGACGTGCTGGAGCTGGGTGAGGATTCCGCCCGGATCATCGGGAAGGTCCAGACCGGAGGCATCCTGGTGGACGGCCTCGGCGTCGGCGACGTCGGGAATATCGTCATACGGGACCGTCAGCGCCTGGCCGAGGACGGAATCATCATCGTCGTCATGACCCTCGACAGGAGCGGAGGACAGCTCCTGGCCGGACCGGATATCGTATCCAGAGGTTTTGTCTACGTCCGCGAGTCCGAGGATCTCCTCGAGGAGGCGAACCAGGTGGCGGCCGACGCCGTCGAGGGATGCCTGGAGCGGGGCGTCAGGGACTGGACGACCATCAAGTCCGAGGTGAAGGACGAGCTCAGCGATTTCGTCTGGAAGAGAACGCAGCGACGTCCCATGATTCTTCCGATTATCATGGAAACTTCTGTCTGAGTGAGGAAGCGGATGGAGAAAAATATCAGAGACTGTACCGGCAGGCTGATCGAATCGATCCGGGAAAGCCGCGATTACAGCGAGTACCGGAGACGCGGCCAGGAGCTTCTGGAGACATCCCCCGCCGTATTCGACCGGATCATGGACCTGCGAAGGCGGAAGATCGAGCTGGACAGCATCGACAATGAGGAAATCTACACCGAGCACTCGGAACGTCTGGAGAGACAGTTCGAGGAGCTGGAGCGGATACCGGAGGCCGAAGCCTTTCTGGAAGCGGAGGAGGCGGTGATGCGCAGCCTCCAGAATATCGTCACGGACGTCACCAGGGAGGTGGCTCTCTGGGTCCCGGAATTTTGAGGGTTTACGCGATGAGCAGCAGTGACCGACGAAATCAGAGGAATTCTTCCGGAGCGAGGGCGCTTGTCCGGCTTCTTCTGACGGTGCTGGCCGTGGTGCTGCTGGTATTTGCCGGGCGGCTGGCCTATATCTACGGCTATTCCATTTTCAGTGAGGCCGCCGCGGAGGAGCCTCCCGGCCGCGACGTCACGGTCGTCATTCCCGACGAAGCGGAACTGTGGGAGATCGCCGGCATTCTGAAGGAGGCCGGGGTGATACGGGACAGGGTCGTCTTTGTCCTGGAGGAGAGAATCTCCCCCTTCCACGGAAAGATCAGGCCCGGAAGCGCCGCCCTCAACACGTCCATGTCTCCGACGGAGATTCTCGCGGTTCTGTCCGGGGAGGAAACCGGATGACGGACGCGGAGAGACTCGCGGTGTTTCTGGACACCTTTTACCCGGGAAATACGGAATTTCTTGAAAATCTTGAGGAAAAGTGCGTGTCGGAAGGCGTCCCCGTCATCAGGAGGGGAACCCAGAGCGCGCTTCGTTTCCTGCTGGAACTGGCGAAGCCGGAGACGGTTCTGGAGATCGGGACCGCCATCGGCTTTTCTGCCGTTTTTTTCTGTACTTACAGCGAGGCGGCCGTGACGACCGTCGAGAACTACGCCCCGCGGTTCGGGGCCGCCGAGGAGACCTTCCGGCGGTCCGGCGTCGGGGACAGGGTGACGTTCCTCCGAGGGGACGCCGCGGAGATTCTTCCCCGCCTGCAGGGCACCTGGGACTTCATTTTCATGGACGCCGCCAAGGGACAGTACGCCCTGTTCTGGCCGGAGCTTCGCCGTCTTCTGGCGAAGGGCGGCGTACTGGCGGCCGACAATGTTCTTCAGGACGGCGATCTTCTGGAATCGAGATTCGCGGTGGAGCGGCGGGAGCGGACGATACACGCCAGGATGAGGGAGTATCTCCGGGCGGTATCCTCCGACGGGGACTTCGTCACGACGATTCTGCCCGTCGGAGACGGACTCGCGGTCACAGTGAGAAAATGAGATGGAAAAGACAAGGAAAAAACCGGAATTACTGATACCGGCGGGATCGCTTCCGGTCCTGAAAACCGCGGTCCGCTACGGAGCCGACGCGGTCTACATCGGAGGCGGCGCCTACGGCCTGCGGGCGAAGGCCGTCAATTTCTCCCCGGACGAGATGCGGGAGGGGATCCGCTATGCCCACGAACGCGGCGTAAAGGTTTACGTGACGGCCAACATCTTTGCACACAACGGCGATCTCAGGGACGCCGGGCGCTATTTCGCGGAGATCGCTTCCATGGGGGCGGACGCCGTCCTCATCTCGGATCCCGGTCTGTTTGCCGTCGCGGGAAGATACGCCCCGGAGCTGGAAATCCACATCAGCACCCAGGCCAATACCACCAACTACGAATCCTGCCTGTTCTGGTACGGGCTCGGCGCGAAACGGATCGTCCTGGCGCGGGAGCTGTCTCTCGCCGAGATCGGCGAGATACGAAGGAACATCCCGGAGGATCTGGAGCTTGAGACCTTCGTCCACGGGGCGATGTGCATCTCCTACTCGGGGCGCTGCCTCCTCAGCAGTTATCTGGCCGGGAGGGACGCCAACCGGGGAGCCTGCACCCATCCCTGCCGCTGGCGCTACGCCGTCGTCGAGGAGACGAGACCCGGGGAGTACATGCCTGTGGAGGAGAACGAGCGGGGCAGCTACATCTTCAATTCCCGGGATCTGATGATGGTCGATCATCTGCCGGACCTCTACGCGGCCGGCATCGACAGCTTCAAGATCGAGGGCCGCATGAAGACCGCGCTGTACGTCGCCACCTGTGCCAGAACCTACCGGCTGGCCATGGACGACTACGGGCGGGATCCCGCTCTCTACGAGGCCAGGCTCGACGACTACCGGAGGATGATCTCAGACTGCACCTACCGCCGGTTTACGACGGGATTCTTCTACGGCCGGCCCGGCCGGGACGACCAGATCTATGACAGCAACACCTACGTCAGGAACGCCGTATATCTCGGCTGCGTCTCCGGCTTCGACGGAGAGGGCAGGGCGGTGATCACGCAGAAGAACAAATTCCGCAGGGGGGACGTGATCGAGATCATGAAGCCCGACGGAAGGGATCTCCGGGCGGAAGTACTCGGCATCTTCGACGAGACGGGCGCCCCGATGGAGGCGGCGCCGCACCCGAAGCAGACACTGCACCTGAAGCTGAGCGAGACTCCCGAGGAGCAGGACATCCTCCGGATGGAGGCGCCGGAGGAAGAATGAGACACATGGAAACGGACGCCTGCCCGGGGCAGAGGAAAATGACGAGGTAAAACCATGGGTAAACGAATCTTCAGGACCGCGCTGGCGGCTCTTTTCTGCGCCGCGCTGCTGGCAGCCGGGACCGTGCGCGCCGACGCCTCGGCGCTTTCCGACGACACCATCCGGAACCTGCTGGAGGTGGCAGTCGGGGACAGCTACGAAGACTGCGACACCGAGTTCGTCGTCATGGACGGAGACGTGGTCTTCAAGATCAATCCGGGCATCACCCGGGAGCTCATGGAGCTCAGCCGGGACAACGCCGAGGTGAAAGACGCCTGGCAGGGGCTGACCGCCAACCTGACGGAGGTCTCCGAGGCCGGCCTGGACGTGCTGAATTCCCTCGGTATCGAGAACGGCACCTTCGCGGTGCTGGTGACGGACGACGTCGCCTCGGCCGGCGCCGGCATCTATCTGTGCATCATCAACGGGAACGTCTACCAGGATTACTTCGGGTGAGACCGGCGGACGGCCTCAAATCTTCCCCGCCCCGCTTCTCTGGCCGCTCCCGAAAGCACCAGCTCCATCAGCGCCGCGGAGGCGGCGGGAACCGGGATCGACAGCATCCCGGCGGCCTCGTCCGGCGTGAGCCGGCCGTGTTCGCCCAGCAGCTTCAGAAGGACGGCAGCCCCCGGAGAGAGCGCGACGCGCTCTTCCCGGGTTTTTTTGCTGCCAGGACGCCTCTCTTTTTTGGCGGGGCCGGCGTTGACGGCCTTTTCGGTATTCACATCGGGGCCGGCTTTGACGGCAGCCCCGGTATCCGCCGAGAAACCAAAGCGGACGGCGTTCCCGGTATTCGCCGCGGGGCCGGCATTGACGGCCTTTTCGCGATTTGCCACGGAAACGTTCTTTGCCGGGGAACCTGTTTTTTCCGCGGGACGTGTACTCCAGAGCGTCTCCAGCTCTTCCAGGATGGTCCCGGGAGAGCAGATGATCCCGGCTCCCTGGGCGATGAGACGGTTGCAGCCGTCCGACAGGGGATCGGTAAAACGCCCCGGTACCGCCAGCACCGTGCGGCCCTGCTCCAGGGCGAAGTCGACCGTGATGAGAGAGCCGGATCTCTCCCTGGCCTCGACGACGATCACGATGTCGGCCAGGGCGCTGATGATCCGGTTCCGCGAGGGAAAATACGGGGCGAGGGGCCGGGTGCCCGGCGGGTGCTCGGACACGACGCCGCCCTGTTTCAGAATCCCCTCGTAGACGGGATAATTCGTGATCGGATAGCACACGTCGGGGCCCGACGCCAGTACGGCGAATACGTCTCCGCCCGCGTCCAGGGCGCCCTGCTGGGCCGTTCCGTCGACGCCGACGGCGAGGCCGCTCACCACCTGGACGCCGTGCTCCGCCAGAAAGAATCCGATGCGGTAGGCCGCGTCCCTCCCGTATCCGCTGCACATCCGCGCCCCGACGACTGCCGCGGAGGGACGATCGTCGTCAGGAAGCCTCCCCATCAGGTAGAGCGTCCGGGGCATTCTCCCCAGCTCCTTCATGCGGCGCGGGTAGTCCGCGTCTTCTTTTTTTATCATGACTGTCTCAGGGATCATCGCGATCCTCCTTTCCGGCCGCGCGGTTTTTCGTACTTCTGTATTTGCCGAGCGGCCTTTCGTGTTCCCTATTTTTCCGCGCAGTCTTCCTTGTGTCCGTTTTTTCCGCACGGTCTCTAAAGATTCCAGTATTTTCGGTCGATCATTCTGTAAAACAGGGCTTCCCGGATGTGCTCGGCCCTGATGAGGGCGCTCTCCTCGAGATCGGCGATGGTGCGCGCCGTCTTCATGATCCGGTGACAGCTCCGCGCGCTCATCCTCATGCTGGAAAAAGCGGATTCAAGAGCTCTCTCGGCGCCGGGATCCATCCGGCAGAAGTCCCCGGAGGCGGAGGAGGGAATCTCGGAATTGAAGCGTACCGGAGTGCCGGAAAAACGGATCTCCTGGAGCTTTCGCGCGCGGCTGACCCGGTCCCGGATCTCCGAAGACGAGGGACTGACGGAGTCGCCTGAAGTCAGTTCCCCGTAGGTGATCTGGGGGCATTCCGCGCACAGGTCAATCCGGTCGAGCAGAGGCTTGGAGATGCGGTTGATATAGCGGTTCACCTCCCCGGGAGAGCAGGTACAGCGGTTCATGTCCGGGTAGTAGCCGCAGGGACAGGGATTCATGGCGGCCAGGAGAAGGAAGTTCGCCGGGAAGCGGAAGGTGCCGGCGGTCCTGGAGATGATGATCTCCCGGTCCTCGAGAGGCTGGCGGAGAATCTCAAGGGCGCCCCTGGAAAACTCCGGAAATTCATCCAGAAACAGCACGCCCCGGTGGGCCAGCGTGATTTCTCCCGGCGTGGGGATTTTCCCTCCCCCGGCCAGCGCGGGGGCTGAGACCGTGTGGTGCGGGTGGCGGAATGGACGGCGCCGCACGACGGGATCCCTGCTGTCGAGCAGGCCGGCGATGCTGTAGATCTTCGCGATCTCCAGGCTTTCCTCCTCCGTCAGCTCCGGCAGGATCGAGGGGATCCTGCGGGCCAGCATGGTCTTTCCGGAACCGGGCGGCCCGATCAGGAGCAGGTTGTGGAAGCCCGCGACGGCGATGACCGCCCCGCGCACAGCGGCGCTCTGCCCGTGAATGTCGCGCATGTCCTCGTCCTCCGCGGGGAACGAGGCGGAGGGAACGTCCGGCGGCTCCGGCTGAGGCCGCTTTGGAATCGTCCGGTTTCTGAGGTAGGAGATGACCTCCGTCAGGTTCCGGAGGCCGACGACGCGGATTCCCGGCGCCGGACGGGCTTCCAGCTCATTTTCGTAGGGAATGAGAAGCGTTCGGGCGCCCAGCTCCCCCGCCCGGTAGGCGATGGGAAGGATCCCCGTGACGCGGCGGAGATCTCCGTTGAGGGCGAGCTCCCCCGCCGCCATCAGGCCCTCGAGGGACGAGGCGGGAACGAGCTGCGCCGCGGCCAGGATGCCGATGGCGATGGGAAGATCGAACCGGGAGCCGTATTTCGGCACGTCCGCCGGGGACAGGTTGACGGTGATCCGCTTCGGCGGCAGGGCTACCCCGGTGTTGCGGAAGGACGTGCGGACCCGGTCCTCTGCCTCGCGGACCTGGGCGGAGAGATAACCCACCATGATGAACTGGGGGAGACCGTCGCTCAGATCCGCCTCCACCCGGATCGGAAGAACGTCGAGGCCGTAGACGGCCGCTGAGAGTATGCTGCTGAACATGACAAGTCCTCATCTTTCGGAGAAGGCGCCGCCTTTGCCCGGAGATAGACAGACGGCAGGTCAAGGGTGACGGAAAGAAAAGCGGAAGTGACAGGGAAAGAGTGACGCGGATGACGGAGAAGCGGAAATGACAGGGTAAGAGGGCCGCGGATCGCGGATAAACGGCGGCACACAGGGACCTTCTTACTATTATGGAAGAAACTGGCGACGGTGAGCGGCCGGAGAAGCCCGGACGACAAGAGTACCCCCGCGGGAATGCGGGAAACCGGGAAAGAGTGCCTTCGCGCAGATGCGGGAAACCGGGAAAGAGTGCCCCCGCGCAGATGCGGGAAACCGGGAAAGAGTGCCCCCGCACAGATGCGGGAAACCCAGAAAGAGATGCCTCCGCGGGGCCGCGGAGACGGCGGAAGGCGTCCGCCGCGCAAAAGCGGCGCGGGGAGCCGTCAGTCTGATTGTAAACCATCGCCGGACTCTCCGCAACAATTTCTCCTTGCATCCGAAAATCATTTGCTGTATAGTCAATTTTACTGTGAAAAGGAGCGGCGGAGCCGGAAAAGAATCCGCCGCGGAGCGGTTCGCCGCAATAATCAAAAAATGAGGTGCACGGAAGTGGCTAAGAATCTTGTGATTGTCGAATCTCCCGCCAAGGTCAAGACAATCAGGAAGTTCCTCGGATCCGGTTATACCGTCGAGGCTTCGATGGGACATGTCAGGGATCTCCCCAAGAGTCAGATGGGAATCGACGTCGAGCATGATTTTGAACCGAAATATATCACGATCAGGGGCAAGGGCGATCTCCTGGCGAAGCTCAGAAAGGCCGCCAAAAACGCGGACCGCGTCTATCTCGCCACCGACCCGGACCGGGAAGGGGAGGCGATCTCCTGGCATCTGGTCTCGGCCCTGCGCCTTGACGAGAGCAGAATGCAGAGGATCACCTTCAACGAGATCACGAAGAACGCGGTCAAGGCCTCGATCAAATCCGCCAGGGCCATCGACATGAACCTGGTGGACGCCCAGCAGGCCCGCCGGGTGCTTGACCGGCTGGTCGGCTACGAAATCAGCCCCGTTCTCTGGAAAAAGGTCAAGCGGGGCCTGTCGGCCGGACGCGTGCAGTCCGCCGCCCTCCGGATCGTCGCGAAGCGGGAGAAGGAGATCGAGGAATTTGTCCCCGCGGAATACTGGACGCTGGAGGCCGATTTCTCCGTGCAGGGAAGAAAGAAGCCCCTGACCGCGAAGTATGCCGAGGATGAACACGGAACTTCGGTGGACTCGGAAGAAGAGATGAACCGCATTCTGGAACGGCTGAAGGATGCGGATTTCCGCGTCGCCGAGGTGAAAAAGGGAGAGCGCCGGAGAAAACCGCCCCTTCCGTTCACCACCAGCACGCTGCAGCAGGACGCGGCGAACCTGCTCGGTTTTTCGACTTCGAAGACCATGCGGATCGCCCAGCAGCTCTACGAGGGAGTCGACGTCAGCGGAGAAGGCACGGTGGGTCTGATCTCCTACCTCAGGACGGACTCCACCCGCGTGTCCGAGGAAGCGGACGCCGCGGCGGCTGACTATATCAAAGCGGAATACGGGGAAAATTACCTCGGAAGCCGGAAGCACGACAGCCAGAACCGGAACGTCCAGGACGCCCATGAGGCGATCCGTCCGACGGACATCCGGAGAACGCCGGTCAGGATCAAGGAGTCGCTCTCCAGGGATCAGTTCCGTCTGTATCAGCTGATCTGGCGGAGATTCACCGCGAGCCGCATGTCGCCCGCGGTCTATGACACGGTGAGCGTCAGGATCCGCGCCGACCGGGACGACATTCCCGGAAGCTTCACGGCGTCCTCCTCCAGCGTCCGGTTCCCCGGTTTCCTGGACGTCTACGGCGAGTCGGAGGATCCGGAGGAGGGAGACGCGAAGAAGAGCGCCGCCCTGTCCGCCATCACGGCCGACTCGGCCGTCACGGCCGCCGAATTCCGGCCGGAGCAGCACTTCACGCAGCCGCCGGTCCACTACACGGAGGCCTCCCTGGTCCGCACGATGGAGGAGAAGGGAATCGGCAGGCCGAGTACCTACGCGCCCACCATTTCCACCATTCTGGCGAGACACTACATTTCCAAGGAAAAGAAGAATCTGTTCCTCACGGAGCTGGGGTCCGTCGTGGACGGCATCATGCAGCAGGCCTTCCCCCAGATCGTCGACGCCGATTTTACCGCGAACATGGAGACGCTCCTCGACGGGGTCGCGGAGGGAAAAATCGACTGGAAGACCATCATACGGAACTTCTATCCGGATCTCGAGGAGGAAGTGGAGAGGGCCAACGAGGAACTGAAGGAAGTCAAGGTAGGGGACGAGGAGACGGACGTCGTCTGCGAGAACTGCGGACGCAACATGGTGATCAAGTACGGCCCCCACGGAAAGTTCCTCGCGTGCCCCGGGTTCCCCGAGTGCAGAAACACGAAGCCTTATTTTGAGAAAATCGGCATCAAATGTCCGGAGTGCGGCTCGGGAGAGGTGGTTCTCCGCAGGACGAAGAAGGGAAGGCTGTATTACGGCTGCGAGAACAATCCGGACTGCGGCTTCATGTCCTGGGCCAGGCCTGTCGGGAAGAAGTGCCCGAAATGCGGGAAATACATGGTCATCAAGGGGAACCGGGAGATCTGCTCGGATGAGAAGTGCGGCTATTCAGAGAAATAAGGCGGCATTTCCGGAAATAATCAGACTACTTGAAATGACGAAAAGGTCATGTTATAATATTTAAAAATTATGGACTGTTCAGCATACATCTTCTGAATTTATTCCCGAAGGTATGAGGTACTTATCGTACACTGCGCAGCCCTAAGCGGGAGATTGGCATGTAATCAGGACGGGAGGCCGGAGGCTTCCTGACGAGGAGGTACGTGTACAGACAGTATTCCCGGAACGCGCCGGGGCTTCGCCGGAAAGGAGAAGACAATGAGTGTACAGCTGCTGGACAAAACCCGAAAGATCAACAAACTTCTGCACAACACCAACACCTCGAAAGTGGTGTTCAACGACATCTGCAACGTACTTGTGGAGACAATGTCGTCCAATATCCTTGTCATCAGCAGAAAGGGCAAGGTGCTCGGCGTCGGCGTGTGCGGCGGCGTCCGGGAGATCGACGAGATGATTACCGGGGAGATCGGCAGCTTTGTGGACCATCTCCTGAACGAGCGCTTCCTCGGGGTGCTTTCCACCAAGGAAAACGTCAATCTCGCGACACTGGGCTTCACGGGACCTGACATCGAGCGGTACACCGCCATTATCAATCCGATCGATATCGCCGGCGAGCGGCTGGGGACCGTGTTCTGCTACCGGTACGAATCCCCCTACGACATCGAGGACATCATCGTGAGCGAGTACGGCACGACGGTGGTGGGACTCGAGATGATGCGCTCGGTGGACGAGGAGAACGCGGAGGAGAGCAGGAAGCGCCAGGTGGTGAAATCCGCCTTCTCGACGCTCTCGTTCTCGGAGCTGGAGGCCATCATCCACATCTTCGACGAGCTCGACGGCAACGAGGGCATCCTGGTCGCCAGCAAGATCGCGGACCGCGTCGGGATCACCCGGTCCGTCATCGTCAACGCGCTGCGGAAATTCGAGAGCGCCGGCGTGATCGAATCGAGATCCTCGGGAATGAAGGGAACCTACATCAAGGTGCTGAACGAGTACATCTTCGACGAGCTGGAGGAGATCAAGCAGCACAGAAACAAAAAATAAGCCCGGAAACGGGCCGCTCGGGACGCCGGATCTGTCCGGCGTCCTTTTTATTTTTTCTTCTTGACATCGCGGAAAGGAGAGCGTATATTATCTGTTAGATGTTAGCACTCCGAATAATTGAGTGCTAACAGCACAGAATAAGTGAGGAACATTATAAAGGAGGCATTGCTCTATGAAGTTAGTACCGCTCAGCGACAGAGTTGTTCTGAAAGAGATGGAAGCGGAAGAGAAGACGGCATCCGGCATCATCCTTGCCGGCCAGGCGAAGGAAAAGCCGCAGCAGGCGGAAGTGATCGCAGTCGGACCGGGCGGCGTCGTTGACGGAAAGGAAGTCACGATGAACGTCAGCGTCGGCCAGAAGGTCATCTATTCCAAGTATTCCGGAACGGAAGTCAAGCTCGGCGACGACCAGTACATCGTTGTGAGACAGAACGACATTCTTGCTGTTGTTGAAGACTAAGAAGGAGGAACTACATCATGGCAAAGGATATTAAATACGGAATTGAGGCCAGGGAAGCGCTTCAGGCCGGCGTCGACAAGCTGGCGGACGTCGTCCGCGTGACGCTGGGACCGAAGGGAAGAAACGTCGTGCTCGAGAAGTCCTACGGCTCTCCGACGATCACCAACGACGGCGTCACGATCGCCAAGGAGATCGAGCTTCAGGACGGCTTTGAGAACATGGGCGCCCAGCTCATCAAGGAAGTCGCCTCCAAGACCAACGACGTCGCCGGCGACGGCACCACCACCGCGACGGTTCTGGCCCAGTCCATGGTCCACGAAGGCATGCGCAACCTCGCTGCCGGCGCCAACCCGATCATCCTGAGAAAGGGTATGCAGAAGGCCACGGACGCCGCTGTCAAGGCCCTTGTGGCGATGAGCAAGCCGGTCGACGGCAAGAAGCAGATCGCCAGAGTCGCGGCTGTCTCCTCCGGAGACGAGGAAGTCGGCGAGATGGTGGCGGACGCCATGGAGAAGGTCTCCAAGGACGGCGTGATCACCATCGAGGAGTCCAAGACCATGCAGACGGAACTCGAGCTGGTCGAAGGCATGCAGTTTGACCGCGGCTATATCTCCGCCTATATGTGCACCGACATGGAGAAGATGGAAGCCCGCCTGGACGAGCCCTACGTTCTGATCGTCGACAAGAAGATCAGCAACATCCAGGATCTTCTTCCGCTGCTTGAGCAGGTCGTCAAGACCGGCGCCCAGCTCCTTATCATCGCGGAGGACGTCGAGGGCGAGGCTCTCACGACGCTGATCGTGAACAAGCTCCGCGGCACGTTCAACGTCGTCGCTGTCAAGTCCCCGGGCTACGGCGACAGAAGAAAGGAAATGCGGAAGGACATCGCGGTCCTCACGGGCGGCACGGTTGTCTCCGACGAGCTAGGCATCGACCTCAAGGACATGACCATCGAGCAGCTCGGCCGCGCCAAGGCCGTGAAGGTCCAGAAGGAGAACACG
>CACYDL010000036.1 GCA_902773195.1 uncultured Lachnospiraceae bacterium | reverse complement strand
GGCTATGCCGTCGATGCCCGTGGTCCCCACGATGGCGTCGATCTCGGGAATTTCGTCCAGGATCTCGTCCCGGTACCTCTGCGCCATGCAGCCGGCCGCGATCAGGACCCTGAGGCGGGCCGTCTCCTTCAGCCTTGCCAGCTCGAAGATGCGCTCTATGCTCTCCTTCTTCGCCTCCTCGATGAAGCAGCAGGTGTTGATGACCGCTACGTCCGCCTCTTCCTCGTCGTCGGTCAGAACAAAGCCCCGGGCGGTGAGGATTCCCAGCATTTTCTCGGAGTCGACCAGGTTCTTGTCGCAGCCGAGGGAGACCATGAGGAGCCTGAGCGGCTCTCTTACGGAATCGCTGTTATTTTGCATCGTCGGATCCGTCATAGGGAAGAATCCTCACGGCGCCCTCGTAGATCTCGTCGACCGCCACGGACAGAGGCTTCCGTCCTTCCGCGTCCGGGATCTTCGGCTGGTCGCCGCTCACGATCTGTCTCGCCCGTTTCGCCGTCGCCATCACGATGGAATACCGGCTGGACACGATCGGGGTCGTGTCGTCCTCGCTCTCGCTGTTGACTGCTTCCATCATCTCTTTGTAGGAGGGATGAATCATCATAATACGTAATCCCCTTTCTTGATATTTTCCAGTTCCTCTTTAATCCCACTGATAAAAGAGCCGCTCCGGGACGCCTTCATGTGTTCGATCCGGAGAATGCCCCTCAGATCCCGGGCGCAGACCTCTTTGTCGTCGTTGATCAGGATGTAGTCGTAGTCGGACATACAGGCCGACTCCTCCACCGCCCTGGCGAGCCGGCTCCTGATCTTCTCCTCCGTCTCCGTGCCGCGGTTCACGAGCCTTCTCTTCAGCTCCCCGACGGTGGGCGGCGTCACGAAGAGAAGCACGGTGTCCGGAAAACGCCGCCTGATGGCGGCGGCCCCCTGGACCTCGATCTCCAGAATGACGTCCTTTCCCTCGCTCAGCCGGTCGTCGACGTATTTCCTCGGCGTCCCGTAGTAGTTGTCCGCGTAGACCGTGTACTCGTAGAGCTCGCCGAGCCGGATCATCTCCTCGAAGCGCTCGCGCGTGACGAAGAAATAGTCCTTTCCGTCCTGCTCTCCCTCGCGCGGCGCCCTTGTCGTCGCGGACACGGAAAGCGCGGCGTCCCCGCTGTCGGAGAGCATTTTCATCAGAGTTCCCTTCCCGGCGCCTGAAAAGCCGGACACAACAAATAGTATGCCTTTTTCCCTCAAGTAAGCCTCCCTGTCCGTTCGGTGTATGCTGAAGGGTTTCGTTTATTCGATGTTCTGAATCTGTTCCCGGATCTTTTCGATGTCGGTCTTCATCTCGATGCCGAGATCCGCCGTCATGAGATCCCCGGCCTTGGAGAGCGTGGTGTTCGCCTCCCGGTTCATCTCCTGGGCCAGGAAATCCAGCTTCCGGCCGATGCTTCCCTCCTTCGAGAGCTCGGCTTCCATCTGCCGGATGTGGCTCCTCAGCCGCACGGTCTCCTCGTCCGTGCAGATCCTGTCGGCGTAGACGACGCATTCCGCGGCGATGCGGGATTCGTCGATGCCCCGGTCGGCGAGAATCTCCGTCAGGGTCTCCGTGAGCCGGCTCCTGTAGGCGTCCATGATCTCGGGTTCATGCCGGACCACCTCGTCCACCAGGGATCCCAGGTGCTTCAGCTTGAGAAGAAGGTCCGCCTTGAGTCTCTCGCCCTCGGCCGCTCTCGCCTCGTTGTACACGAGGGCGGCGCCGCGGATCACCGGTTCGAGCATCTCCCACAGCTCGTCCTCGTCGGCCCCGGGATCTCCCAGGGAGAATACCTCGGGGGCTCTCGCGACGTCGGCGGGGGTGATGGTGCCGGAAAGCCCGAATTTCTCCGCCATCTGCCTCATGCAGCTGATATATTCCCCGGCCAGGGCTTCATTGTAGCGGAGCGCGCCCGCCTCGTCGGCGTATTCCTCACAGCTGATGAAGACGTCGACCTTTCCCCTGAGGGCGAATTCCTTCAGCGTCTCCCTGATGCGCGCCTCGAGGAAATTGAATCGTCTGGGCATCCGGATGTTGAGATCCAGATAGCGGTTGTTGACGGACTTGATCTCCACCGTCAGCTTTCTGGCTTCGCAGGCCGCCTCAGCGCGCCCGTAGCCCGTCATGCTTCGAACCATGAGAATACGTCCTTTCTGCGTCCCTTCGGGACAGGAATGACCAATCTGCGGTATTCACCGGACAGAATCCGATAATCCACTAGATTCTACCTTAAAATAAGCCGTACGTCAATGACCGTATCCGGCGGGAAAAGCGCCGCCGTCCGCGCCTTCCGCCCGGCTGTCCGCAGAAGAAGGTCGGTACGCTCCGGCGGGGAGGCCAACGCCCGCGCGCGGCGTTCCTCCGCGCAAAAGAGGTGCGCCGCAGGCCCATTCGTGCTACAATACATCCAGCCGGAAACAAGCGGCGTAAAAGGAGTCTGATTATGGCATTTGACGGAATCACGGTCGCGAACATCGTGAGCGAACTGGACGAAACGATCACAGGCGGAGGCATCAGCCGGATTATCCAGCCCGAGAAGGACGAACTTCTGATCACGGTCAAGAGCAGCCGGATCCAGTATCATCTTCTTCTCAGCGCGAACGCGTCTCTTCCTCTGCTCTATCTCAACGACGCGAAGAAAGAGGCGCCCATGTCCGCCCCGAATTTCTGCATGCTTCTCAGAAAACATCTTCAGGGAGGACAGATTCTGTCGGTCGCGCAGCCCTCTCTCGAGAGGGTCGTCGTGATCAGCGTGCTGCACAGGGACGAGCTCGGGGATCTGCGGAAGAAGAAGCTCATCATTGAGCTCATGGGAAAGCACAGCAATATCATTTTCACCGACGAAGACGACGTGATCATCGACAGCATCAAGAGGGTCCCCTTAAGCATGAGCTCCGTCCGGGAGGTCCTCCCGGGCCGGAAATGGTTCATTCCCTGCGCCGACGGAAAGCGCAATCCCCTGGAGACGGACGTCCCGGGCTTTCTCTCCGCCATGGAGAGCACCACCGGAGACATCGTCCGGGCCCTCTACGGCGCCTTCGCCGGGATCTCCCCCGCCGCCGCGGAGGAATTTGCCTTTGAGGCCGCCGCGGAGCCGAGAAAGGCCTTCGGGGATCTGACGGAGGACGAGAAGAAAAAGCTGGCCGCCGTCTTTCTGGGACACATGGAACGCATCAGGAACCGGGATTTCACGCCGAATATCATCTCGGAAAACGGAGAGCCCGTCGAATTCGGCAGCATTCCCTTCCTGATGTACGGCCACGCCCCCTACGTCACCGTCCCCTGCGCCTCCGCCAGCGAGATGCTTCGCTCCTACTACGGGACGAAGGAGAAGCTCACGCGGATCCGCCAGAAGTCCGCGGATCTGCGCCATCTTGTGAAGGGAGCCCTCGACCGCACGAACAAGAAGTATCTCCTCCAGGAGAAACAGCTCCGGGACACGGAAAAGCGCGACCGCTACCGCATCTACGGAGAGATGCTGAACACCTACGGCTACTCCGCGGAGGAAGGGGCCCGGGAGCTTCGGTGCGTGAACTATTACACCGGGGAGGAGATCACGGTCCCGGTGGACGCTTCGGTCAGCATCCAGCAGAACGCCCAGAAATACTTCGCCCGGTACAACAAGCTTAAGAGGACGGCCGAAGCCCTCTCCGTCCAGATCGCCGAGACGGAGGCCGACCGCGAACAGCTCGAGTCGGTGCTGACCTCCATCGATCTGGCCGAGACGGAGGCCGATCTCAACGAGATCCGCCAGGAGCTGGTGGATTACGGCTTCGCCCAGAAGAAATCCTCCGTAAAGAAGGGGGCGAAGCGGGAGGCGAAGTCGGCCCCCTACTCCTACACCTCCTCGGACGGCTTCGAGATTCTCGTCGGAAAGAACAACTACCAGAACGAGGAGCTCTCCTTCCGCCTTTCCGACCGGGAGGACTGGTGGTTTCACGCCAAGGGCACGACCGGAAGCCACGTCATCGTCCGGACGGGAGGAAGGCAGCTCACGGACCGCACCTTCGAGGAGGCGGGCGCCCTGGCGGCGTACTACTCCTCCGCCAGAAAGGCGCCGAAGGTGGAGGTGGATTACACGAAGAGAAAAGAGCTGCGGAAGAAAAACGGCGGCAAGCCGGGTTTTGTGATCTACCACACCAACTACTCCCTGATGGCGGTTCCCGACATCTCCGGCCTGAAGCGGAACAGTTGAGCGGAAATCCCCTCCCATACTTTTGCGGAACACCGGCAGAGACGCCCCCGGGGAGCGGACGCGGAACAGACGGGCGGAAATGCCCTCCCCGGAATTCCCGCCGATAAAATGACAGCGCGGCCAGTATAGGCCGCGCCGTTTTTTTACCTTCCCTGCGGATAGCGGAAAACCGTGTTCCGTCCCGGTTTCCGATTTACTTTTTTACGACCAGGTTGACGATCTTGCCGGGCACATAGATCTCCTTGACGATCGTCATGCCGACGATCTTGTCGGCGGCCGCCTCCTTTGCCCGGGCGAGGGCGTCCGCCTGGGAGACGTCCACCGGCAGCTTCACCACGGCTCTTGTTTTTCCGTTGATCTGCACCGGGATCTCCTTCTCGTCGTCGGCGGCGAGAGTCGCGTCCGATTTCGGCCAGGCCGTGTGGAAGACGGAATCGGTGTGGCCGAGCCTCTCCCAGATCTCCTCCGCGATGTGCGGGGCAAAGGGCGCGAGAAGCGTCACGTAGACCCCGATCGTCTCCTTGTCGATGCCGCCCTCCGTCTGGGCGATCTTCGACATCTGATTGTTGTACTCCATGAATTTGGACACGACGGTGTTGAGCGCGAACTGGTCGAGACGCATGGTGATGTCGGCGATCAGCTTGTGGCGGAGACGGATCATCTCCGGCGTGGCCTTTACGTCTGCTTCGATGCTGTCCAGGGCCAGATTCCAGAACTTGTTGAGGAAGCGGTTGACGCCGTCGATGCCTCTCTCGTCCCAGGCGGAATCCTGCTGCGGCGGGCCGATGAAAAGCTCGTATATTCTCAGGGAGTCGCAGCCGTAATCCCTGACCATGTCGTCCGGCGAGACCACGTTGCCGAGGGACTTGCTCATCTTTACGCCCTTCGGGCCGAGAATCATGCCCTGATTGAACAGCTTTTTGAAGGGCTCGTCGAAATCGATCGCTCCGATATCGTGCAGG
>CACYDL010000035.1 GCA_902773195.1 uncultured Lachnospiraceae bacterium | reverse complement strand
GCGGCCTCGTCCACGGCGCTCTCCGCGTCCGCGACGACGTCGGCGGCCTCATCCACGGCGCTGTCGACCACATCGGCGGCGGCGTCAGCAGCCTCGTCCACGGCGCTCTCCGCGTCCGCGGCGACGTCGGCGGCCTCATCCACGGCGCTGTCAACCACATCGGCAGCGGCGTCAGCGGCCTCGTCCACGGCGCTGTCGACCACATCGGCGGCGTCAGCCGCTTCGTCCACGGCGCTCACGGCGTCCGCGGCGGCTTCTTCCACGGTGCTGACGGCAAGCGCCTCGCCAAGAGCCGCACCGGCCGCAGCAGCGGCGTCCGCGGCATCTTCCGCGACGCTTTCTGCCGATCCGAGGACCTCTTCCGCGGCACTGGCGGCATTTTCGACCACGTCACCGACGGTGCTCGCGGTCTCATCCGCCGCTTCGTCCACGGCGCTCACGACGTCTTCCGCCGCGCCGGCCGCTTCGCTCACGACATCACCGACGGCCTCGGCAGCCACGCTGACCGCTTCGTCCACGGCGTTCTCCGCCTCGCTCACGACGTTCGCCGCAGCATCCGCCGCAGCATCAGCCGCCTCAGAAACAGCGGCATCCGCCGTGCTTTCCACCGCGCTGGCCACGCTGGAAGCCGTGTTTTTCGGCGACTTTCCGCAGCCCGCCATAGACAGGGCGGTAAGACCAGCCAGCACTATCGCTGCGATTCTCTTTTTCATACTGTTGCCTCCTCAATGATATTCTTTTTCGCATCGGGATTCTCTTTACGCCCGCTGCATTCTCAAAACTCTACAGTTTATGATTTTATCATTTCACAGTAGTAAATTCAATGTCTGAAATAAAGAATCTGAGAATGTGCCCGCGGTTTCCTTCTTGATGCGGTCAGGCGGGAATGTTATCATAATAAAAGATAGCGTCAGACCGCACGGAAACCGCCGCGGCTGAGAAAGGGGACACAATGGCAGAGGGACTCACTCTATACAAGCTGATCATTCTCTACATGCTCCGGAAAGTCAATTTCCCGCTTTCGAATACACAGATCACCGAACTGATCATCGGCAAGGAATATACCGACTATTTTCATGTCCAGGAGGCACTGAGCGGCCTGGCGGAGGCCGGTCTGGTCAGCCTGGAGAAGATCCGCAATACATCCCAGTACACCGCCACGCCCGACGGGGAAAAGACCCTGGAGTATTTCTCCAGCGAGATTCCCTACTCCATCAAGAAGGAGATCGACCAGTATCTCAGGGATAACGCCTTTGAGCTTCGCAGCGAGAGCTGCACCATCGCCGACTGGGTCCTGACGGAGGACGGGGCCTACGCCGTCAACTGCCGTGTGAATGAAGGAAAAGAGACCATCATCAATCTGACGATTCACGTCACTTCAGAGGAGGAAGCCGAAAGAGTGTGCGAGCGCTGGCCTGAGAAGGCGCAGCCCCTGTACCTGGAAATCATGACCCAGCTTCTCTGATCCGCATCAGAAAGAACAGCGCCGGGAATCCTCCGCGCAAAAAAGGGAACCTGCCCGGTTCCCTTTTTTTGTGTCCTTATCGCGCCGCCGTCCGGATTACGCCTCGTCTTCATCCGCGTCGTCCTCCCCGGCGTCCTCGTCCTCGAGATCGTCGATCAGGAGCATCCTGTTGACCGCCCTGCCGATTCTTGACAGAAGACCTGCCGCGCCTCCCTTTCCGGCCCGGCGTTTCTTTCCGGGTTCCGAAGAGGCCGCGCGGTCTTCCTTCCCGCGGGAGGCGCGTTTCTTATTCCTTTTCTTTCTCCGCCCCGCGCCCGGAGCGTTCTCTCCCTCGCTGTCCGTCAGAGGGGCTTCGAGGACAGGACTGTCCTCCTCCTCGAATTCCTCCTCCAGATCGGCGGGCCCGTCGTCAGGCTCCAGGAAGGTCACGGCCTTCTGCCTCGGCTTCAGACCGCGGCCGGGTTCCTCTTCGTCGAAGCGGTGCCGGCCTCCTCCGTCGATGCCGTCCAGGACGCTCATGTCGATCTTCGGCAGCGGGATGGAGTTTCTCTCCGATGGATTCGCGGACATCTGACCGTTCATCTCGATGTAGGGCTTCATGAAGGACGGCATTTTAAAGCTGCCTTCCTCCGCGGTCACCGTATTCCCCCCGGCATTCTCCGGCATCCGGTCCGCCCGGCCGGACGGTTCCTCCTCCTGTACCGCGGCGGACACGTCCTCCGTCCCGGCCTCCTCGTCAGCGTACGCTTCCGGGAGCAGGCCCTCCTCTTCCGCGGCCGGACCTCTCTCCGCCCGGAAGGCGTCCCCGCTCTCCGGATTGACCAGACAGTCGTCTTCGCCCTCCGGCGGAATCAGACCGGTGTCTTCACGCCCCGCAGCGGCCGCGGCGGCCTCTGCCGTCCCGGGAAGCGGATCCTCCTCCGGAAGGTTTGTCTCCTCCTCATGTTCCGGGAGCCCGAAGCCGTCCGGTACCGCTTCCGCGGCGTACCGGGGCTCTTCCTCCGGGAGGACTTCTCCTCCGCCTGCCGGCGTCTCCTCCGGTTCCGCCGCCGGCGCCGTCTCTTCGGAATCCCGGTGCTCCGCGTCGTCAGGATTCCCGGCCTCCCGGGCCTCCAGTTTCTCCTTCAGCAGGCGCGCCGCCTCTTCGTTGGTCATCTCCGACCGGCTGACCGCACTGGCGTACTCCGCGCCGCTCTCCCTCAGTTCCCTCATGAACTCGGTCTCGAGGATCTGGCAGACGTCGCAGCCCTCCTCCTCGAAGTCCGAGTCGAAATACTCATAGCGCATCGGAGAGATCTTCACCAGAAACATGGAGACCGGAAGCGACGAGATCGTATCGTCCGAGATCCCGTTCAGATCCATGATTCTCGCGTACTCCGCGCTTCCCGCGGGGATGACCTCCGCCTTTCCCTGGAACTGCAGGGAGTGGATATTGTCGAAGGACATATAGGCGTCGAAGACAGAAGCCGCCACATTTCCGGTCTCGAAGATGCCCCTGAACTTGAGTCCGCCCTCGGTGATCAGGTAGAACGCTCCGTCGATGTAATGGTATTCGGCCGGCGTGCTTCTCACATAGCCTTCCCCGCTTGTCGCCAGCGCCAGCGTGTTGTGACAGGCGATGAACGTCTCGATCCTCTCGAGAAGTTCCTGCGGATCCATCGGGGTGAAGGGGGTCTTCATCATTTTTCCGATCTCGTAGCCGACCCTGACCGTCTCCTCCTCCGATGAGATGAATACCCCGCTGATTCCGGTGACGCCGGACGCGCGCTCGGCATCCGTCACGAAACCGGCGTAGCCGGCGTCGGAGAAGCCTACGCCGACGAAGACGATCCTCTTTCCGGCCAGCTCGTCCCTGTGGCCGATCAGGAAGCTTTTCGTCCTGCCGGCGGTCACGGCCCCGTAGAAATTGAAGATGAAGCAGAAGCCGTCGTAGGGCGTCAGGTCCTCAGGCGCCTCTTCGATTCCGATCGTCAGAGAGTTTCCGATCAGACAGGCCAGCTTTCCCGCCATGCGTTCCGGAGAGCTCATCCTGCCGTCGAATAGTATAAGCGTTCTATGCATCGTTACCGCGTCCTTTCAATGCCATCACTGCTGTTCTCCATTATAGCATTAGTTCGCGGTTAAGGCGAAAGAAATCTTAGAAGGCCTCCTCCCGGTAACAGCCGAGTATCCGGAAAGAGGGGCACGCGTCCTCCATCTCCCGGAGAACCCGCTCCGTCCCGGCCTCTCCCGGAGCGGCTTCGATATCGATATAGAACAGGAATTCGAAATCTTTCCCCGGTATCGGGTCGCTCTCTATCTTGAGGAGGTTGATGCCGGCGTCCGCGAAGCGGCTGAGAACGGAGGCGAGGGAACCCGGACGGTGGGAAACGGAAAGGATCAGCGACATCCGGTCCTGGCCGTCGTGAATCTCCGGCTTCGCCGACACGCACAGGAATCTCGTGTAGTTGGCTTCACTGTCCGAGATCTTTCTTTTCAGGACCGACAGCCCGTAGAGGGACGCGCATTCCGGCGAGGAGATCGCGGCGATGCCGTCCTCCTCCGACGCAGCGACCATCCGCGCCGCGACCGCCGTGTTGAGACAGGCGGCCGTCTCCACCCGGTCCCCCAGGCTGTGCAGAAACCGTCCGCACTGCCCGAGGGCCTGTTCATGGGAGACGATCTTCTTCACGTCGGACAGCTTCATCCCCGGCTTCCCCAGCAGCACGTGGTCCACCCTGAGCTTCAGGGCGTGGACGACGGAGACGTCTCCGTCCCGGAGGATCCGGTAGACCGCCTTTACGGAGCCGTAGGTGTTGTTTTCGATCGGAAGCACCCCGTAGCGGCACAGCCCCTCCTTCACGGCCAGGGTGACGGCGTAGAAGTTACGGAAATACATCACGGAGCCGCCGGGGAACATCTTCTCCGCGGCCAGCTGGGAGTAGGCTCCCCTGATTCCCTGAACCGCGACCATCGTCTTCTCCTCACTGAACGCCATCGCTTTCTCCTTTCGTCACCCTGTGAATCAGGTCGAGCTTCCCGCACAGCGCCTCAAACGCCTCGGGGGTTATGGACTGGGGCCCGTCGCATTTCGCGTGGGGCGGATCGTTGTGGACTTCGATGATCAGGCCGTCGGCGCCCGCCGCGACGGCGGCGCAGGCCATCGAGGGGACAAGGGCGGATCTTCCCGTGGCGTGGCTCGGATCGATCACGACGGGCAGGTGGCTGAGGGTCTTAAGCGACGGGATGCAGGAAAGATCCAGCGTGTTCCTGGTGTAGGTCTCGAAGGTCCGGATTCCCCTCTCGCACAGGATCACGTTGGGGTTTCCCTCGGCGAGAATGTACTCCGCGCTCATGAGGAGATCCTGGTAGGTACAGGCCATTCCCCTCTTGAGCAGGACCGGCTTTCCGGTCTTCCCCAGGGCGCGGAGCAGGGAGAAGTTCTGCATATTTCTCGCGCCCACCTGCAGGATATCGATGTCCTCGAAAAGCGGAAGCTGGCTGGCGTCCATGATCTCCGTGCAGATGGGAAGTCCCGTCCTCTCCTTCGCCTTGAGAAGCAGCCGGATTCCTTCCAGCTTCATTCCCTGGAACGCGTAGGGCGAGGTTCTCGGCTTAAAGGCGCCGCCCCGCAGGATCGCCGCCCCGGCGGCCTTGACGGCGCGGGCGATCCCGACGATCTGTTCCTCGGATTCCACGGAACAGGGCCCGGCGATCACCGTCAGCGCTCCGCCGCCGATGACGACGTCACCCACGCGGATCACCGTGTCCTCCGGATGGAATTTGCGGTTCGCGTTTTTATAGGGCTCCTGCACCCGCTTGACGTCTTCGACGATCTCCAGCGCGGAGATCAGGTCCGTGTCGATCCCCGAGGTATCGCCGATGAGTCCCAGGATGGTCCTGTTGGCGCCGACGGTGGGACGCACCTCGATCTCCTGGGAGGCAAGCCATCTGAGCAGCCCGTCCAGCTGGACGCGGTCCGGATTCGGTTTCAGTACAACGATCATTTTTACACCCCTTTCCCCAAAAAAGAGCCCGCGGTCGCAATGACCGCGGGCTCCCTTCCGGCTGCAGCTCTTCTCCGCTTTCGGTCACGACGACAACACCTTACCTCTGAAGAAGGTAAAGCCGAAAAAGCCGAAGAAAAAGTTTCTGTTGTCCGAATTAAGTTTCATCATGGTTATAAAAAATAGCATCCTCTTTAAGATCTGTCAAGTACGGGAATCTGCCGGAGCCTCTCCCGGCGGGAAACCGCCCGGTTCCGCTCCCGGCGTTCCGCGGACGGGCGTCTTACTCCTCCCTGTCTCGCTCGATGGAGGTGTCGGCGTAGTCCTCCGCCCTGCGTCTGGAGGTCTTCACGCGCTCGCTGACCTCGGTGATCGTCTCGCCCTGCTGAATCTGAAGATCCACGCCTGTCCTGCCCGGGCCGGCGTCCGGGAACAGGAAATCCTTGCCCGGAAGGACCGCGTTGAGGATGATTCCCACGAGGGAGCCCACCGCGAGGCCGGAGAGGCTGATGTTCATCGTGCCGAGGGTGATGTTGACGGACCCGACGGAGCAGTAGCTGATGCCGATGGACAGCACGAGGATCAGGGCCGCCACCAGGACGTTTCTGCTCTTCGCGAAATCCACGTGCGTGTCCACCAGGTTGCGGACGCCCACCGCCGAGATCATGCCGTAGAGGACCAGGGAAATGCCTCCGATGGTCGCCGAGGGCATCACCTCGATGATCGCGGCGAATTTCGGGCAGAAGGACATCACGATCGCGAAGAAGGCGGCGATGCGGATCACGGCCGGATCATAGACCTTCGTCAGCGTCAGGACGCCGGTATTCTCGCCGTAGGTCGTGTTGGCCGGCGCGCCGAAGAGAGACGCGAGGGCTGTGGCGAGACCGTCGCCCGTGAGCGTTCTGTGCAGACCGGGATCCTTGATGAAGTTCTTTCCCACCGTCGAGGAGATGGCGCTGATATCGCCGATGTGCTCCATCATCGTCGCGAGAGAGATCGGAACGATCGTCACGACCGCGCTGACCAGAAGCGCGGTATTCATCTTCCCTCCGAAGATCGAGAAGACGGTGTTTTTATAGTGCACGGGGAAGCCGATCCAGGCCGCCTCCTTCACGGGCGTGAAGTCGATGACGCCGGCCAGCGCGGCGCAGACATAGGATACGACGACGCCGAGCAGGATCGGAATGATCTTGATCATGCCCTTGCCCCAGATATTGCAGATCACGACGACCAGGATGGCGACGACGGCGATCCACCAGGTATTCTGGAGGACGGGCGCTCCCGCCGCGTTAAAGACCGGCGCCCCCGTCTCGTCCACCTTCTGGACGAAGATGTTGTTGAGGGCCGACGGCGCCAGGTTGAGGCCGATGGCGATGATGATCGGTCCTGTCACCACCGGCGGGAAATACTTCATGACTCTGGACGGGCCGTAGGCCTTGAAGAGGCCGGCCAGAACCAGGTAGAGAAGTCCCGCGCAGGTGACGCCGAAGCACGCGTAGGGAAGAAGCTCGCTCGGGGTCCCGTCCGCGCCGAGGGGCGCGATCGCCGCGTAGCCGCCCAGGAACGCGAAGGACGAGCCCAGGAAGGCGGGCACCTTGCGCTTGGAGATCAGATGAAACAGAAGGGTTCCCAGTCCGGCGAAAAGAAGCGTCGTCGAGACGTTAAGTCCCGTGATCAGAGGGACCACCACAGTCGCCCCGAACATCGCGAACATATGCTGAAGACCGAGCACCAGCATCCTGCCCGTGCCGAGCGAGCGGGCATCATAGATCGCCTGGGTTCCCATTTCCGTGTGTTTGCTGCTCATTCCTACCTCCTCTGTAGATGAAATAGTGATGTTGCTTCTTCGGGAAGAATCCCGACATAAGGGGCCATGTCCCGCGGCACAGGCGCGACGGCCTCCGTCTCTCTGCCGGAGAACGGCTGCCGGAACCTGACCCTCCAGGCGTGGAGGGCAGCCCTTCCCAACTCTGATCCGAAGGATCCCGGCCTGTTATAGATGGGATCTCCGATCAGGGGATGCCCCTCCGCCTCCATATGGACGCGGATCTGGTGCGTTCTTCCGGTGCCGATCGACACCAGGAGCACGGCGTGGGCGGGGAACTGGCGGAGCACTTCGTAGCGGGTGACCGCGTAGTCGCCGTCCTCTCTTACGACCCGTCGTATCTTCTCCTCGTATTCCCGGCTGATCGGCCGTTCGATCGTCCCGGAAGGCTTCGAAAAGATCCCCGAGGCACAGGCGACGTACAGCTTCTCCGCCGGGCCCGGCCCCGTCTGTCCCGCCAGATGCGCGCAGGCGGTCCTGCTCTTTCCGAAGAGGAGGACGCCCGAGGTGTCCTTGTCCAGCCGTCCGGCGGTCCTCACCTCGTGGGGCTCCCCCGAGCGGATGTAGTGCAGGGCGACGCGGTTCGCGATCGTATCGTCGAAGTGGCCGTGGGCAGGATGCACGACGACGCCGGCCGGCTTGTTGACGCACAGCACGTCCTCGTCCTCGTAGAGAATTTCCAGCGGGCCTTCGGCGGGGACGATCTTTCCGGGCTCCTCCCCGGGGAGAATCACCCGCAGCGTCTCGCCTGGGCGGAGCCGGCGGTTCACCATGACCCGCTCTCCGTCGACGGTGATCCCGCCGTCCTCGCTGTACTTGGCCCGCGCCATGTCGTGGGCGACCAGGCGGAACTCCCTCTTGATCACGTCCCTGACCATGACGTCCCCGTCTTCCGGTTTTGCGCGATAGGTCAATATTCTGGGCATACCATTAATATTTTATTCAAAACCAATTGTTTTTCAAGCTTATTTATTGTTATGAGCGCCCCGGCCCTCCGGCCTGATCTTCCCGAAATACGCCCTGATGGTGTTTTCATAGCCGTTTTCGGTGGGCTCATAGAAGGTCCGGTCCCGGATCTCGTCCGGGAGATACTGCTGTTCCACGTAGTGATTCGGGAAATCGTGGGCGTAGAGGTAGCCGATCCCGCGGCCGAGCTTCTCATGACCTCCGTAATGGGCGTCCTGCAGATGGGGCGGTACCGTGGTCCTGACGCTTCTCACGCACTCGGCGGCCGCGCTGACGGCGTTCGTGCAGGCGTTGCTCTTCGGCGCGCAGGCGACGTAGATCGCCGCCTCCGACAGGATCAGCTGGGACTCGGGCAGTCCGATCCTCTCGCAGGCGAGGGAGGCGGCCACCGCGAGCGGCAGCGCGTGAGGATCCGCGCATCCCACGTCCTCCGCCGCGCAGATCATGATCCTTCTGGCGATGAATTTGATATCCTCGCCGGCGGCCAGCATCTTCGCGAGGTAGAAGACGGCCGCGTCGGGATCCGACCCTCTCATGCTCTTGATGAAGGCGGAGATTGTGTCGTAGTGCTGGTCGCCGGATTTGTCGTAGCGCACCGCCCTCTTCTGGATGCAGTCCTCGGCGACGGAAAGGTCGATCCGCAGCGTCCCGTCCGGCCCTCTCTCCGTCGTCATGGCAGCCAGTTCCAGCGCGTTGAGCGCGGCTCTCGCGTCCCCTCCGGCCACGTCGGCCAGGAAGTCCCTGGCCTCGTCGGTCAGAACCGCGTGATAGCTGCCGAGCCCGCGGTCCGCGTCGGTCATGGCGCGGTCCAGCAGCTTCGCGATGTCCCCGGACGAAAGCGGCTTCAGCTCGAACACCGTCGACCGGGACAGCAGCGCGGAATTGACCTCGAAGTAGGGATTTTCGGTCGTCGCCCCGATGAGAATCACCGTTCCGTCCTCCACGAAGGGGAGCAGGTAATCCTGCTGGGACTTGTTGAACCTGTGAATCTCGTCCACGAAGAGGATCGTCCTTCTGCCGTACCCGCCCAGCTGCTCTTTGGCGAAGGCCGTGATCTCCTCCATCTCCTTCTTCCCCGAGGTCGTCGCGTTGATCTGGCGGAAATTGGCGTTCGTGGTGCCGGCGATGACCCTGGCCAGCGTCGTCTTGCCCGTCCCCGGAGGGCCGTAGAAAATGACGGAGGTCAGCTTGTCGGCCCGGATCGCGCGGTTGAGGAGCTTTCCCCTGCCGAGGATGTGCTCCTGGCCGACGACCTCCTCCAGGGAGACGGGCCGCATCCTCATGGCAAGCGGGGATTCCTGCTCTTTGTTCTTCTGTGACATGTACTCAAACAGGTCCATAAAAACCTCCGGACAGGAAAACACCCCGGGACAGTCCCGGGGTATCTGAATTCATCAGGCGTTCTTCGCCGTTTCGACAAGAGTCCTGAATCCATCGGGATCATTGACCGCGATGTCAGCGAGAACCTTGCGGTTGATATCGATATTCGCAAGCTTGAGGCCGTGCATGAAGGAGCTGTAATTCATGCCGTTGATTCTGGCCGCCGCGTTGATGCGGGCGATCCAGAGTCTGCGGAAGTCCCTCTTGCGCTGCTTGCGGCCGGCGTAGGCGCTGGCGAGTGCGCGCATGACGGACTGCTTCGCGATCCTGTACTGCTTTGACCTGGCGCCGTAATAACCCTTTGCGAGCTTCAGTGTACGATTATGCTTTTTTCTGGCATTTAAGCCGCCTTTAATTCTTGCCATC
>CACYDL010000034.1 GCA_902773195.1 uncultured Lachnospiraceae bacterium | reverse complement strand
GTTTGTGCGAAGCAACCAGTCCAACTGCTACAACCAGAGACCGATCGTGTACAAGAACGAGAAGGTGGAAGCGGGCGAAGTCATCGCGGACGGCGCATCCACCTCCAACGGCGAGCTTGCTCTGGGCAAGAACCCGCTGATCGGATTCATGACCTGGGAAGGTTATAACTACGAGGACGCTGTCCTCCTCTCCGAGAGACTGGTCATGGACGACGTCTACACGTCCGTCCACATTGAAGAGTATGAAGCCGAGTCCCGCGACACCAAGCTGGGACCGGAGGAGATCACCAGGGACGTGCCGGGCGTCGGCGACGAGGCCCTGAAGGACCTTGATGAGCGCGGCATCATCCGCATCGGCGCAGAGGTCCGTGCCGGTGATATCCTGGTCGGCAAGGTCACACCCAAGGGCGAGACCGAGCTGACGGCTGAGGAGCGCCTGCTCCGCGCCATCTTCGGCGAGAAGGAGCGCGAGGTCAGGGATACCTCCCTCAAGGTGCCCCACGGAGAGTACGGCATCGTGGTCGACGCCAAGGTCTTCTCCCGCGAAAATGGCGACGAGCTTCCCAACGGCGTCCATCAGAGCGTGCGCATCTACATCGCCCAGAAGAGAAAGATCTCCGTCGGCGACAAGATGGCCGGACGCCACGGAAACAAGGGCGTCGTCTCCCGCGTGCTTCCGATCGAGGATATGCCCTATCTTCCCAACGGACGCCCGCTGGACATCGTTCTCAACCCCCTGGGCGTTCCCTCACGAATGAACATCGGGCAGGTGCTGGAGATCCATCTCTCCCTCGCCTCCATGGCGCTGGGCTTCAACGTGTCCACGCCGGTCTTCGACGGGGCGAAGGAGATCGATATCCAGGATACCCTCGAGATGGCCAACGACTACGTCAACACCAGCTGGGAGGATTTCTCGGCGAAATATAAGGATATCCTGGATCCGGAGGTCTATCAGTACCTCGGCGACCATCTGGAGCACAGGGAGCTGTGGAAGGGCGTTCCGATCTCCAGAGACGGCAAGGTCCTGCTGAAGGACGGACGTACGGGCGAGTACTTCGACGCGCCCACCACCATCGGCCACATGCACTATCTGAAGCTTCATCACCTGGTCGACGACAAGATCCACGCCCGTTCGACCGGACCGTACTCCCTGGTCACGCAGCAGCCGCTGGGCGGCAAGGCCCAGTTCGGCGGACAGCGCTTCGGGGAAATGGAAGTCTGGGCCCTCGAGGCCTACGGCGCGTCCTACACGCTTCAGGAGATCCTGACGATGAAGTCCGACGACGTGGTCGGCCGCGTCAAGACCTACGAGGCGATCATCAAGGGCGACAACATCCCGAGCCCGGGCATTCCGGAGTCCTTCAAGGTCCTTCTCAAGGAGCTTCAGTCCCTCGGACTGGACGTCAGCGTACTCGACGAGGACCGCAACGAGGTGCAGCTGAAGGAGTCCATCGACTACGGCGACACCGATTTCCGCTCCATCATCGAGGGCGACAGCAGAAGAAGACGGGCCGAGGACGAGGACTTCGCGAAGCACGGCTTCACGCAGCAGCGCTTCGACGAGGAGACGGAGCAGCTTGTCGACGAGGAGGATCTCCTCGGGGCGGACATCAGCGACGACGCTGACAGCGGCTTCCTGTACGACGACGAAGCCGAAGAGGAACTGTAATCCGGCAGATTTTACGGCAGACGTTGCATTGAATGGTTCCGCGCCGCCCGGCGCCGCCCTTTCGGCGCCCGCGGCGAAACAATGATCTATGTTCCTGGAGGTACATATGGCAGAATTTTACAAGCAGCAGGAGGATTACAAGCCGACGACTTTCGACGCGATCAAGATCGGCCTTGCCTCTCCCGATAAAATCCGCGCCTGGTCCCGAGGCGAAGTCAAGAAGCCGGAGACGATCAATTACAGGACGCTGAAGCCGGAGAAGGACGGCCTCTTCTGCGAGCGCATTTTCGGTCCCTCGAAGGACTGGGAGTGCCACTGCGGCAAATACAAGAAGATCCGCTACAAGGGCGTCGTGTGCGACCGCTGCGGCGTCGAGGTCACCAAGTCCTCGGTCCGCCGCGAGCGCATGGGCCACATCGAGCTCGCCGCCCCGGTCTCTCACATCTGGTATTTCAAGGGCATTCCCTCCAGGATGGGACTGATTCTCGACATGTCCCCGAGGACGCTGGAGAAGGTGCTCTATTTCGCGAACTATATCGTCCTTGATCCCGGCGACGCCGCCCCCGAGCTGACCAGGAAGCAGATCCTGTCGGAGACGGAGTACCAGACGGCCCGGGAGAAATTCGGACCGGATTTCCGCGTCGGCATGGGAGCCGAGGCGATCCAGGAGCTTCTCCGGGGCATCGACCTCGAGAAGGAGTCCGAGGAACTCAAGAGCGAGCTGCGCGAGTCCACGGGACAGAAGCGCGCCCGCATCATCAAGAGACTCGAGGTGGTCGAGGCCTTCCGCGAGTCGGGGAACCGCCCGGAGTGGATGGTCATGAGCGTCATCCCCGTCATTCCGCCGGATCTCCGCCCCATGGTGCAGCTCGACGGCGGACGCTTCGCCACGTCCGACCTCAACGACCTGTACAGAAGAATCATCAACCGGAACAACCGTCTCAAGAGACTCATCGAGCTGGGCGCTCCGGATATCATCGTCAGAAATGAGAAGAGAATGCTTCAGGAAGCCGTCGACGCCCTGATCGACAACGGCCGCCGCGGCCGCCCGGTCACAGGC
>CACYDL010000033.1 GCA_902773195.1 uncultured Lachnospiraceae bacterium | reverse complement strand
TCCCTCCTTCTCCGTCAGAAAGAAATCCCGCAATTCCGAGAGAATTCAGTATTCTCAAGGTTTGCGGGATTCTTTTTTACGCGTCTGCTCATGATTCGGGACGGGAAAAACGGACACAACGCCGCTCGCCCGAAATGACTTGACTTGAGACCGGAAATCTAATATTATTTTCTGTAAGTTATCTGCTCCCTTCCTGCCTGAGAAACTGCAAAAGGAGAGACCGGATAACTTTTTTCCTATTCACAGTGGTCTTATGATTCATTTCTTAAGCGATAAATCCGCCGCGTCCGGCCCTTCCGGCCGGTGTTCGGAATCCGACCTGCCTGTACAAACCTGCTTACACGGGATTGTTTCGCCATGAAAGAAACAGACCGCTGCCTGCCCTGCCGGCGCAGACAGCCGGCGGCGCTGCCGGAAAGGAGGGAATATGAGCAAACTGTCCGAACTTCTCAGGGAATGTATACGTGATCCGGAGGAACTCAGGGAGAGACTGGGCATGGGTCCCGGGGAGGCGGCCTGGGTCAGCCAGGTGGCGGAGCGGTATCCGGTCTGCGTCACGCCGTACTATCTCAGCCTGATCGATCCGTCGGATCCGGAGGATCCGATCCGGAAGCTCTGCATACCCTCCCGCGCCGAGGCGTCGGGAGAGGGACACGAGGACACCAGCGGGGAGCAGAGCAACACCGTGCTCACGGGCGTACAGCACAAGTACGCGAGAACCGTCCTGGTGCTGACGACCAGTCAGTGTGCCATGTACTGCAGGCACTGCTTCCGGAAAAGAATGGTGGGCTACACGTCGGACGAGGTCTCCCGCCAGATCAGCGGGCTGGCGGAATATGTGAAGAACCACCCGGAAGTGAACAACGTCCTGCTGTCCGGCGGGGACGCCTTCGTCAATGAAAACCATGTGATCGAGGCCTATCTGGAGGCCCTCGCCGGGATCGGAACCCTCGGCTTCATACGCTTCGGGACGAGAACCCCCGTCGTGCTGCCGGAGCGGATCACCGGCGACCCGGAGCTGCTCGGGATACTCAGGCGGTACGGCCTCAGGAAGCAGCTGATCGTCGTGACCCATTTTGATCATCCGAAGGAGCTGACGCCGGAGGCGCACAGCGCGGTGCGGGCGCTCCGCGGCGCCGGCTGCGTCGTCAGGAACCAGACGGTTCTTCTGCGGGGCATCAACGACGACCCGGACGTGCTGGCGGCCCTTCAGAACGGCCTGGTGTCCTTCGGCGTCGAGCCGTACTACGTCTTCCAGTGCCGGCCGGCCCGCGGCGTCATGACACAGTTCCAGGTTCCGCTCCGGGAAGGATACCGCATTGTCGAGGCGGCGAAGGCGGCCTGCAGCGGACAGTCCAAGGCCTTCCGCTACGTCCTTTCCCATGTGACCGGAAAGATCGAGATACTCGGGCCCGTCGGCGGGAAGATGCTGTTCAAGTATCACCAGGCGAAAGATCCCGCGGACAACGGCAGGATCTTCGCCGCGGATCCCGGACCGGACCGGTGCTGGCTCGACGGGATTCCCGGGCCGGAGGAAGCGCCGGCATCAGGCGGGATCTGACGGGCTTTCCTGATCCTCCGCCGCCGGCGGATCCTCAGCTGTTTCCCCATCCTCGTTGATTTTGAACTGCGTCCGGTAGAGCTCGGTGTAAACGCCTCCGAGCTCTACCAGTTCTTTGTGCTGTCCTCTCTCGATGATCTGCCCGTCCTTCACGACGAGGATCTCGTCCGCCGCCAGGATGGTGGAGAGCCGGTGGGCGATCAGGATGCTGCTCCGCGACCGCACCAGCGGGTCGATGGCGTCCTGGATCGCCTGCTCGGAGATGGAGTCGAGGGCGGAGGTCGCCTCGTCGAAAATGAGCAGCGCGGGATCCTTCAGCAGAATTCTGGCGATGGAGACGCGCTGCTTCTCGCCGCCCGAGAGCTTGAGCCCCCGGTTCCCCACCAGCGTGTCCAGCCCTTTCTCCTGCGAGGCGATGAAGTCGTAGATATTGGCTTTTTTGCAGGCCTCGATGAGCTCGGCCTCCGTGGCGTCCGGCCTGGCGTAGAGCAGGTTGTCGCGCACCGTCCCGTTGAAGAGATAGGTGTCCTGGGTCACGATGCCGACGTTTCTTCTCAGGAACGCCAGATCGAGCCGGCGGACGTCGACCCCGTCGAAGAGAACCGCCCCGCCGCACACGTCGTAGAGACGGGGAATCAGATTGATGATGGTGCTCTTTCCCGCGCCGGAGGGCCCCACGATGGCGACGCTGTGCCCCGCCTTCAGCGTGAAGCTGACGTCCCGGAGAATCGGGCGCTCCGGCTCATAGGAGAAATCCACGTGGGAGAATTCCACGCTGCCCGATACGGAACCGGGCGTGACCGCGTCGGGGGGACTGCTGATCTCGACCGGCATGTCGAAGTACTCGAAGATGCGGGTAAAAAGGGCCATCGAGCGGATCCACTCCACCTGGAAGGAGAGCAGCTGATTGACGGGCATGTACATTTTTCCCAGGAGCGCCACGAGGACGGTGATGTCGCCGACGGTGAGATCCGCGTCATAGCGCATCATGAGAATGCCGCCGACGAGGTAGAGCAGCATGGGACCGATGCTGGCAAACGTCGTGATCACCACGCGGAACCAGCGGCCGGCCATGCTCTCGCGGATGTTGAGCCGGATCATTTTCCGGTTGAGCTCTTCGTAGCGCCGGTACTCGTATTCCTCCTTGCAGAACAGCTTCACCAGGGTCTGGCCGCTGACGGACATGGTCTCGTTCAGGATGCCGTTGATCTCGTCGTTGCAGGACTGGGCCTCCCGGGTCAGCATCCACCGGGTCTTCCCGGCCGCCCGGGTGGGCAGGGCGAAGAGAGGCACGATGACGATCCCGATGAGGGCGAGGATCCAGTTCTTCTCAAACATCGCGGCCATCGCGATGACGAGGGTGATGAAATTGGAGATGATGCTGGTGAAGGTGCTGGCCACCACCGTCCGGACCCCGTCGATGTCGCTGGTCATGCGGGTGATGATGTCGCCCTGGCTGCTGGAGGTGAAGAAGCGCTGGGACATCTGCTCCAGATGGAGAAACATCTTGTTGCGCATGTCATAGGTGATGTGCTGGGCGATCCAGTTGTTCAGATAGCTCTCCGCCACGCCGATGAGATTGGCGCCGAGGGTGACGCCAAGGGACAGGAGGATGAGCCGGATCAGCATGCCCAGATCCCCGGCGATCAGTCCTTCGTCGATGATGCGGCCCGTCAGGATCGACGGGAGCAGGTTGAAGAACGAGGAAGCGGCGATGCAGACGAGCACCAGAACGAGCTGCTTCCAGTAGGGACGCAGGTAGGACAGGATTCGCCGGATGAGGGATCCTGTCACCTTGGGACGGTTATTCATCTCTTCCTCTGTCAGGAAGCCTCTCATGTTTCTCGGCATCTGCGGGGGCATGGCGTTTCCTCCCTGTCTGATTCCGGACAAAAAAGCTCTCTGTATAAGAAAACAGGATTTTGTGCCCGGATGCAATCCGTTTTTTTGTGAAATTTCCTTGAACGATGATTTCAGAAGAAAATTAGCACTCGACACTTGACAGTGCTAATAATCGGTGCTACATTGGTATTGTGTTATAGATGAAGTAACACAATCAACGGGGAAAGGAGCACCGCCCGATCCGCCTCCGCGCAGCGCGCGGAGCGCCGGGAGAAGAGGCGGTGATGCGCCCGGGGCGGCGCATGGCATGGAATATGAATATAGAAAAATTCACGCAGAAATCCAAGGAGGCCCTGGCGGAGCTGGACAGGATCGCCCTTGATTACGGCCATCAGGAGATCGAGCAGGAGCATCTTCTCTTCGCCCTTCTCAGCCAGGAGGACAGCCTTGTCAGGAAGCTCATCGTCAGGATGGGCCTCGACGACGGGGCTTTTGAGAGCGCGGTCGTCGAGGCACTGAACAAACGGGTCAAGGTGTCGGGCGGCACGCCCTATATCGGCGGGGATCTGAACAAGGTCCTGCTGAAGGCGCCGGACGAGGCGAGGGCGATGGGAGACGAGTACACCTCGGTGGAGCATCTGATTCTCTCGATGATCCGCTATCCCAACCGCGCCGTCAAGGAGATCTTCCGCACCTTCGGGATCACGCGGGAGACGTTTCTTCAGGCCCTGGCCACGGTCAGGGGCAATCAGAAGGTGACGACGGACAATCCGGAGGCGACCTATGACGCCCTGTCGAAATACGGCCAGGATCTCGTGGAGAAGGCGGGAAAGCAGAAGCTGGACCCGGTCATCGGCCGCGACGACGAGATCCGTCAGACCATCCTGATCCTGTCCAGAAAGACCAAGAACAACCCGGTCCTGATCGGCGAGCCGGGCGTGGGCAAGACCGCCGTGGTGGAGGGTCTGGCCCAGAGGATCGTCCAGGGGGACGTGCCGGACAACCTCAAGGACAAGCACATCTTCGCCCTCGACATGGGCGCGCTGGTGGCCGGCGCCAAGTACCGGGGCGAATTTGAGGAGAGGCTGAAGGCCGTCCTGGAGGACGTGAAGCAGTCCGACGGAAAGATCATCCTCTTCATCGACGAGCTCCACCTGATCGTCGGCGCGGGCAAGACCGACGGCGCCATGGACGCCGGCAATATGCTGAAGCCGATGCTGGCGAGAGGCGAGCTGCACTGCATCGGGGCCACCACCCTGGATGAATACCGGGAATATATCGAGAAGGACAAGGCGCTGGAGCGCCGGTTCCAGCCGGTCATGATCGACGAGCCGACGGTCCTGGATACCATCTCGATCCTCAGGGGTCTCAAGGAGAGGTACGAGGTCTATCACGGCGTGAAGATCACCGACAACGCACTGGTCTCCGCGGCGACCCTCTCCCAGAGGTACATCACGGACCGGTTCCTGCCGGACAAGGCCATCGACCTGGTGGATGAGGCCTGCGCCCTGATCAGGACCGAGCTCAACTCGATGCCGACGGAGCTGGACGAGCTCAGCCGGAAGATCACCCAGATGAAGATCGAGGCCACCGCCCTCCGCAAGGAGACGGATCCCCTCAGCAGGGAGCGGCTCGAGGATCTGGAGAAGGATCTCGCGGAGCTCCAGGACGAGTTCAACGCCAAAAAGGCCCAGTGGGAGAACGAGAAAAACGCCGTCGAGGGTCTGAAGACCTACCGCGAGAGGATCGACGAGCTCAACCAGCAGATCGAGATCGCCAGGCGGAATTACGACCTGAACAAGGCGGCGGAGCTGCAGTACGGCGAGCTGCCGAAGCTCCAGAGGGAGCTCGAGGAGGCGGAGAAGCTGGCGGGCAGCGGGGATCTCACCATGGTCCGGGAGGAAGTCACGGAGGACGAGATCGCCAGGATCGTGTCCAAGTGGACCGGCATCCCCGTGGCGAAGCTGACCGCGGGAGAGCGGGAGAAGCTGCTGAAGCTGGAGGACGAGCTCCACAAAAGAGTGGTGGGACAGGACGAGGCCGTCCGCAAGGTGGCGGACGCCATCCTGAGATCGAAGGCGGGCATCAAGGACCCGAAGCGTCCCATCGGCTCCTTCCTCTTCCTCGGCCCCACGGGCGTCGGAAAGACGGAGCTGGCGAAGACGCTGGCGGCCTATCTCTTCGACGACGAGAACAACATGGTGCGGATCGACATGTCGGAGTACATGGAGAAATACTCCGTCTCCAGACTGATCGGAGCGCCTCCGGGATACGTGGGCTACGACGAGGGCGGACAGCTGACGGAGGCCGTCAGGAGAAAGCCCTTCTCGGTGGTGCTGTTTGACGAGGTGGAGAAGGCGCATCCCGACGTCTTCAACGTTCTCCTCCAGGTGCTGGACGACGGCCGCATCACCGACAGCCAGGGGCGGACGGTTGATTTCAAGAACACCATCATCATCCTGACCTCCAATATCGGTTCCCAGTACCTTCTGGAAGGCATTACGCCCGAGGGCGAGATCCGGGAGGAGGCGAGAGCGGCGGTCCAGGGCGAGCTCAGGGCCCATTTCAGGCCGGAGTTCCTCAACCGTCTCGACGAGATGATTCTCTTCAAGCCGCTGACCAGGGACAATATCGGAGGCATCATCGAGCTCCTTCTGGCGGAACTCAACAGAAGACTCGAGACCCAGCAGATCCGCATCTCCCTGACGGACGAGGCGAAGCAGCTGGTGATCGAGCGGGGCTACGACCCGGTCTACGGGGCGAGACCCCTCAGACGCTATCTCCAGCAGAGCGTGGAGACCATCGCCGCGAAGCTCATTCTGGGCGGCGGCATCAGCGAAGGAGACGAGATCCGGATCGGCGTGGCGGACGGAGAGCCGGAAGGCACCATCGTGCCGGGCGCCGGACGGGACGGAAGAGAATAAAAGACGAAGCGGAAGACGCGCAGCGCCGCCGGCGCGCGGCGGGATCAGTGCGGCGGATAACGCGGGACGCCCAAAAAACGCGATGCGCGCCGCCGGATCAAAAGGGCGGAGAACGCGGGACGCCAAAAATCACGCAGCGCAAAAACAGCGGATGGACCTGACGACGGTTCATCCGCTGTTTTTTTGTTCAGACCTTCTGGCCTCTGGCGTGCTTCTCGACCACCTTGTTGATACGGTCGATGGGGTTCAGCAGGCCGGAGAGCGAGTACTCGTGGTTCATGGTGTCGATGATGAGCGCGATGAACTTGCTCATATCGCAGCTTTTGTAATACTTTTTCCCGAGAAGCTCCTCGGGCTGGTAGACGAGGTTCGTCGTGATCAGATAATCGAAGATCCCCCGCTTGTAGGCCTTGTCGAAGGGAGCGGTTCCGCCGGTCAGGATGCCGAAGGTGGCGCAGATGAAGATGCGGCCGGCCTTTCTCTTCTTGAGGAGCTCGGCGGTCTCGAGAACCGCGTTCCCCGAGGAGATCATGTCGTCGATGATGATGATGTCCTTCCCCTCCACCTCCGGGCCGAGGAACTCGTGGGAGAGGATGGGGTTTCTGCCGTGATAGACCGTGGTGTAGTCGCGGCGCTTGTAGAACATGCCCATGTCGATCCCGAGGACGTTGGCGAGATAGATGGCGCGGCTCATGCCGCCCTCGTCCGGGCTGACGGCCATCATGTGCCGGCTGTCGATTTTGAGATCCGGCGCCGCGCGGAGAACGTTTTTGATGAACTGGTAGGTCGGGCTGACCGTCTCGAATCCCTCGAGAGGGATCGCGTTCATGACTCTCGCGTCGTGGGCGTCAAAGGTGATGATGTTTTCGACTCCCAGATCGATGAGCTCGTGCAGGGCGCTGGAGCAGTCGGGGGATTCCCGGCCGGTCTGCAGAATCTGGCGCCCCTCGTAGAGATAGGGCATGATGACCGTGATGCGGTGCGCCTTGTGCCCCGCCGCGCCGATGATGCGCTTCAGATCCTGGAAGTGATCGTCCGGCCCCATCACGTTCTCAAACCCGGACATCCGGTAGGTCACGCTGTAGTTCATGACGTCGACGAGGATGTAGAGATCGTCCCCGCGGATGGACTCCCTGATCACGCCCTTGGCCTCTCCGGAGCCGAACCGGGGCGTATCGGCCTCGATCAGAAACGAGTCCCTGACGTAGCCGTTGTCCGGCGAGGCGATGCCCTGGGCGACGCGATCTTTTCTCCACTCGACGAGGAAATCGTTGACCTTCCGGCCGATGTCGAGGGTGCTTTTCATCGCGATGATACCGAGTCGTGCCTCCGGTGTCGTGTCGAGCACCGGCTTAAGCTGAGTGTCCCGCCTGTCAGGATTCATGTCTGCCCTCCGTTCAGCTTTTGTTGGATGCGGATATCGCCGCCTGTCAGTCTGATGATGGAATAATGGCTGGTGATTCTTGAAAAAATGCGCTCAGAGTACTTCGAAGAGAGTTCGCCGAGAGAGAGATTGGAGGAGATGACGGTCGACCGCCCGGAGGCGATCCTGCCGCTGACGATCCGGAAGAGCTCCGTGCCGACGAAGGCGTTCATCAGCTCCGCGCCCAGGTCGTCGATAATCAGCAGGTCGCAGCTGTCGATCAGTCCCCTTCCGGTGCTCTCCCTGTCCGAACGGCCGAAGGCCGATTCCGCCAGCAGATCGAAGAGCTCGGCGGAGGAGAAGCACAGGACCGAACAGCCGGCCTTCAGGGCCTCGTCCGCGATGCAGTGGGCGAGGAAGGTCTTTCCCACGCCGGTATTCCCGCAGATGTAGAGGCTCGCGCCGTCCCGGCCGATGCGGGAGGCCATCTCCCGGGCCTCGGCGCAGGCGCGCTTCGCCGTCTCGCGCGGCGTCATTCCCGTGATTTCATCCTTAATTGTATCAGAATAGACATCAAAAGAAAAGCGGTCGAAGTTCTCGCTTTTCAGCACATTCCGGAGGGAACTGCCGCCGTAGACGATCTCGGCCGCGGCCCTGTCAAAGCATCTGCAGCGGCGGCCGCCGACGTAACCGGTGTCCCGGCACAGAGGGCAGTCGTAGGTGAGCTCAAGAAAGTCCCCGGTATAGCCGTGGGCCTCCAGCAGCTCCTTTTTCCGGTCCCGGATCCGCTTCATCTCCGTCTGATAGGAGGCAAGATCGGCGCCGGGATCGGCGATCCTGGCCCTGGCGGCCTCGAGGGACCGGGAAGCGGTCTCGTCGTCCAGCCGGCTGATCTCCGGGATGTTCCGGTAGACCTCGGCGGTCCTCCTGTCGCGCTCGCGCAGGTGCTTCTCGCGGATCTCGTCATAGTGGCGCATGACGGCGTCGTAATCTGAGTTTTTGAGAGCCATGAAAGATGTCCCCTTCAGCTTTTCTTCAGGAGCTGCGATTCGAGAGAACTGTAGTCATAGGTCCTCTGATCGAAGTCGGTGAAAGAGTTCTTCGCGCGGGAGGCCCGCCCGGCGGACGCCTCCTTCACGGCCGGCGCGGAGCGGCTGTGCTCCTCGTCGAGACGCGCGACGTCCTCGAGGGTGCGGACTCCTCTGGAGAACCACTTCGAGAGAATGCCGTCGGTGTAATTCAGGGTGGGACGGGAGGCGTTCATGACCGTGCGCGTACAGGCCTCAGTGATGATTTCCATCGGATAGCCGTACTTCTCGATCCATTTCTTCATGACCCGGGTCTCCGCCTCCACCGGATGGTGGTTGTTGATGCCCAGGGCCTTGAGAATGTCATAGTACTCCCGGTGATAGCTTCCGGCCGCGATCCGCGCCTCGTGGACGTTGGTGATCCCCTGATCCTTCCAGCCCAGCGCCACCTTCTCGATGTAGTGGAAGCTCGTGTGCCCGCGGCTCACGCAGTAGTCGATCAGGTAGTCGATCAGGTCCGGCGAGAAGCGCAGCGAGTCGTAGAAGAAGCAGATCTTCTGGGTCTCGGAGCGGGAGAGCGGCTTTCCCAGGTACTGCTGGGCGATGAACAGAAGCTCGCGGATATCCTCCTTCTCCCCGAGCTCCGCCATGCGCTCGGACGTCAGGTCCGACGCCTTGCCGACCTCCTCCTTCTCCTTTCCGGGGGCGTCGGGCGAGCAGTATCCGGAGAACATGATCTCGGAGACCTCGCCGTCCTCCCCGCAGGACAGGGTGAGAACCCCCTCCCGCTCCCAGTAGCGGAGCGCGCGGAGAACGTCGTTCTCCGTGCAGTTCATGCGGTCCGCGATTCCGCACAGCGAAAAGGAACCTGTCCTTTTTCCGGCGGTCCGGAGAAGGTACAGGTAGATTCTGAGAAAGTCGCCGTTGGCCTCGGGGAGGAAACGGTCGAGAAATTCGTTTGATATCACGGTAACGTCCTGCGCGAAGCAGGAACGGATCTTGATTGTATCCATAGGAACCTCGAAATCGTCATATATAGGAGAGTATATCATGACGGGACTTCTGCGCATCCACAAAATAATCCACATCGGCCCGCCTCCGGTGTGGAAACGGCCGATGTGGATAATGTGCATAAGTGGACAGGCGGGGCGTCAGATCAGATGTTCTCCCACTTCTACGATGTTTCCGGCCCCCATGGTTATCAACAGATCTCCCTCCCGGAGCTGTGATTTCAGATAATTCTCAATTTCGCCGAAGGTCGGGAAATAGCGCGCCGCGGTGCCTCTTTTCTCGATCTCCGCCCGCAGGTCGTCGGAGGAGATGCCGATGGTGTTTTTCTCCCTGGCGGCGTAGATGTCCGCCAGCACCACCTCGTCCGCGGCGGAGAGGGCGTCGGCGAACTCCGGCAGGAGGGCCTTCGTCCGGGTGTAGGTGTGGGGCTGGAACGCGACGATCAGCCTGTCGTGAGGATGGTTCCTCGCGGCGGCGAGCGTCGCGGCGATCTCCGTCGGGTGGTGGGCGTAGTCGTCGATCACGACGGCGCCCTGCACGCTGCCCTTGTACTCGAACCGTCTCTCAGTCCCCGTGAAGCTCAGGAGCCCCTCGCGGATCGTCTCGGGATCAAGGCCCGTCTTCCGGCCGAGGGCGATGGCGGCCAGGGCGTTGGAGACGTTGTGGGCGCCGGGGACGCGGAGGTCGAAGCGGCCGAGCTCATTGCCCCGCTCGAGGCAGACAAAGGAGCCGCATCCGTTTTCGTCGTACCGGATGTCCCCGGCGGTGTAGTCCGCCGCGCAATCCAGGCCGTAGGTAATGATCTCGCGGTCGATGCCGCCGACGACGGCGTCGTATTTCGCCGTGCCGCGGTTGATGATCAGCGTTCCGTCCTCCGGAAGAAGGGAGGCGAACCGGTGAAACGATTCCGCGATGTCGTCGAGATCCTTGAAGAAGTCCAGATGATCGGCGTCGACGTTGAGAATCAGCTCGATCTTCGGGAAGAAGGAGAGGAAGCTGTTGGTATATTCGCACGCCTCCGCGACGAACACGCCGGAGCGTCCCACCCGGATATTCCCGCCGATGGAGGGAAGAATCCCTCCGACCGTCACGGTCGGATCCATGCCGCCGCGCATCAGGATGTGGGCGCACATGGACGTGGTCGTGGTCTTGCCGTGAGTGCCGGCCACCGCGATGGGAACCTCGTAGCAGCGCATGATCTCGCCGAGGAGCTCCGCCCGCGTCAGCATCGGGAGGCCCGCCGCCTTCGCCGCCGCGAACTCCGGGTTGTCGGGATGGATCGCGGCGCTGTAGACGACGCAGTCGATGCCGTCGCCGATATTGTCCGCGGACTGTCCGATGAAGACTTTTACGCCCAGCTCCTCCAGATGCTTCGTCAGCGGGGAAGCCGAGGCGTCGGAGCCCGAGATGCGGAAGCCCCGTCCCGCCAGGATCTCCGCGAGTCCGCTCATGCTGATTCCGCCGATACCTATAAAATGAAGTGATACAGGTCTGTCAAAATTTATCTGAAACATTCCGGTATGTCCTCTCCGTATGAATTCTTGTCCGGACGTTCAAATCCGGCCGTAATCTGCTCTATTTTAGCCCCGATAAAGCCCTGATTGCAACAGGAAAGAAAGAGGAAATGAAACACGGACCGATTTTAGTCATTCTTTGGCAAAAACGGACATAAACGGGGGAACGGGAACTGCAATTTTATACAAAAAATGTTCGAACTGCATCGAAGTCTTGTAAATGATGTTCACTATTCGGAAACAGTGTGCTATAATTGTTTCACTTAAATTTAACTGCGTGAGGTGAGCTTATGATCAAAAAAGAAATGATCGCAATGCTGCTCGCCGGAGGCCAGGGAAGCCGTCTGGGTGTCCTTACAGACAACGTAGCCAAGCCTGCAGTGTCGTTCGGGGGAAAATACCGGATCATCGATTTTCCTCTCAGCAACTGTATCAATTCCGGAATTGATACGGTCGGCGTTCTGACACAGTACAGGCCGCTGCGGCTGAACACCCACATCGGCATCGGGATTCCGTGGGATCTTGACCGCAACGTCGGAGGGGTCACCGTCCTTCCGCCGTACGAAAAGATCGGGAATTCCGACTGGTACACGGGAACGGCCAACGCGATCTACCAGAACCTTGAGTACATGGAGCAGTACAATCCGGACTACGTGCTGATCCTTTCCGGCGACCACATCTACAAGATGGACTACGAAGTGATGCTGGATTACCACAAGGCGAACAGGGCTGACGTCACACTTGCGGTCATGCCGGTTCCTATGGAAGAGGCATCCCGCTTTGGCATCGTGGTGACTGACGGGACGGGCAGAATAACGGAATTCCAGGAGAAGCCGGAGCATCCGGCCAGCACTCTGGCATCCATGGGCATCTACATTTTCAGCTGGCCTGTCCTGCGGGACGCTCTTGTTCTGCTGAAGGATCAGATGAATCTCGACTTCGGTAAGCATGTACTTCCCTACTGCAGGGAGAACGGAAAGAGACTTTTCGCGTACGAGTTCAACGGCTACTGGAAGGATGTCGGCACGCTGGGTTCCTACTGGCAGGCCAACATGGAGCTGATTGACGTAATTCCCGAATTCAATCTCTATGAGGAATTCTGGAAAATCTATACGAGAGGAGATATTGTCACACCGGATTACATCGCAGAAACCGCTGTCGTCGACAAGTGCATCATCGGTGAAGGCGCCGAGATCCACGGCGAGGTGCACAACTCGGTGATCGGGCCGGCCGTCCGGATATCGGAGGGAGCGGTCGTCAGAGACTCGATCATCATGCAGGAGACTTATGTAGGAAAGGGCTCGCAGATCAACCGCGCTGTGATCGCGCAGAACGTCGCCATCGGCGACAACGCGGTGCTCGGCTTCGGGAAGGACGCTCCCAACACGTGGAACCAGAGCGTGTACTCCTTCGGCCTGGTCACGGTCGGCGAGAATTCCGTGATTCCGTCCGATGTCAGGATCGGCAGAAATACCGCGATACTCGGAGTCACCCTTGCCGAGGACTATCCGAACGGCGAACTGCCCGGAGGAGGGACCATCATCAGGACAGACGAGAAGGCAGGTGAGAACGGATGAGAGCGGTAGGAATCATACTTGCTGGCGGCAACAACAGCCGGATGAGAGAACTGTCGAGCAAACGCGCGATCGCGGCGATGCCGATGGCCGGGAGCTACCGGAGCATTGATTTTTCTCTCTCCAACATGACGAATTCCCACATACAGAAGGTGGCGGTGCTCACCCAGTACAACGCCAGGTCGCTGAACGAGCATCTCAGCTCCTCGAAGTGGTGGGACTTCGGCAGAAAGCAGGGGGGACTTTTCCTGTTTCCCCCGACGATAACCACAAAGAACAGCTGGTGGTACAGAGGGACGGCGGACGCCATCGCCCAGAATCTCGACTGGCTGAGGCAGTGCCATGAACCCTATGTGGTGATTGCCTCGGGCGACGGAGTCTACAAGCTGGATTACAACAAGGTCCTCGAGTTCCACATCGCGAAGAGGGCGGACGTCACGGTCGTGTGCACCGAGCTTCGCGGGGAGGACCTGAGCCGCTTCGGCGTCCTCAAGATGAACGAGGACTGCCGCATCGAGGAGTTCGACGAGAAGCCGATGGTCTCGAAGTCGAACGTGGTCTCGACGGGCATCTACGTGATCCGCAGACGCCAGCTCATAGAAATGATTGAGAAATGTGCCCAGGAGGACCGCTCCGATTTCGTTAAGGACATCCTGATCCGCTACAAGGATCTGAAGCGGATCTACGGGTACAGAATCAATACCTACTGGAGTAATATTTCCACCGTGGAATCTTACTACCGTACCAACATGGATTTTCTGAAAAATGAAGTGCGGGACTATTTCTTCCACCAGGGACCTGCCATCTACACCAAGGTCGATGACAACCCTCCGGCGAAATACAATCCCGGCTGCTCGGTCAGAAACAGCCTTGTATCTTCCGGATGCATCATCAACGGCACCATTGAGAACTCTGTCATCTTTAAGAAGGTGTTCATCGGGAACAACTGCTTCATCAGAAATTCAATTATCCTGAATGACGTATATATCGGAGACAACACGCACATCGAGAACTGCGTTGTCGAAAGCCGCGACACGATCCGGGCGAATTCCAGACACTTCGGTGAGAACGGAATAAAGATCGTCGTCGAGAAGAACGAAAGGTACGTCATTTAAAAAGGATATGCCGCGCCTCGGCGCGGCAGGCGGATCCCTGTCCCGGGAACGCTTTCATTTTCAGCGTTGCACAAGAACAGAGAGGAATGGTTTTATGAACATTACAGATGTCAGAGTTCGCAAGGTTTCCAAAGACGGCAAGATGAAGGCTGTGGTCTCCATCACCATTGACGATGAATTTGTCGTTCACGATATCAAGGTCATAGAGGGGGAAAAGGGACTTTTTATCGCGATGCCCAGCAGAAAAGCAGCTGACGGCGAGTACAGGGACATTGCCCATCCCATCAATTCAGAGACAAGGAGTGAGATTCAGAGCATCATCCTCACAAAGTATGAGGAAACGGTCGCGAGAGAGGAAGCTGAAGTATTTGCGGAGGATTCCGGAGAAATGTTCTGATACCGGGTTTTGGGACTGCTGTAAATTAAATATTGCGAAGCTCCAGAAGGGAGGCGTCCGGCGAGGGCGCCTCCCTTTCCGCGGCGTCTTTTCGTATTTCCCGCCGCGGAGCCTGGTATCTCCCGCGCTGTATTTCCTGTATTGTACGCGGCGCATTTCCCGCATTTTCCGCAGAGCATCTTCGGATCTCCCGCGCTGCATTTCCTCTATTGTACGTGGTGCCTTTCCCGCATTTTCCACGGCGGAGCCGGTTTACATATTTCAAAAATGTTACAGGCTTTAAACAAAATCCTTTCAATATGTTACGCAATGTGCTATTATGTATTGCATACATGTGAAAAACTGCCCTCATGGGAAAGAGGACGTCCATGTGAAAGGAGAATATGCGAATGGTCAGAAAGCAGATCGTCGGCCTGATGATTGCGGTTTCGCTCGCGTCGGTACAGACGCTCCCCGCGATGGCTGATACATACGATAAAATAGCGGCCGCCGAGGCCGAGAAGAACGCGGCGGAGAACGAGCTTGCCGCCACCCAGAACAAGATCGATGCGATGAGCAAGGAGAGGAGCGCCCTCAGCACCTATCTCGACGAGCTCGGCGCCCAGATCACGTCGCTGTCGACGGATATCGAGAGCATCTCGGCCCGGATCACCGAGAAGACGACGGCCATCAAGAAGGCGCGCGCCGCCGTGAAGCGGGCCAAGATCAATGAGCGCAGACAGTACAACAACATGGTGAGCCGCATCCAGTATATGTACGAGAACGGCAGCACGGACCTGATGACCGCGTTTCTGGAGTCGAAGGACGTGACCCAGTTCCTCAACAAGGCGGCGGAGGTCCAGGAGCTCACGAAATACGACCGCGACAAGCTCGACGAGTACAAGGCGACCAAGGAAGCGGTCGTGAACAGACAGCTGGAGCTCGAAGCGGACCAGAAGGAGCTCAGGACTCTCAAGAAGGAAAACGAGACGAAGCTCTCCGAGGTTCAGACCCTGGCCAACACGACAGACGCCAAAATCGCCGAGTACACAGCCGGCATCGGCGAACAGGAGTGGAAGGCTTCCAATCTGGCCGACGAGATCTCCTACAGCAAGGGACTTCTGGCGGATCTCGAGCAGCAGGCCGCGGCCGAGGAGGCAGCCCGCGCCGCCCGCGAGGCGCGCGAGGCGGAGGAAGAGGCCCGCGCCGAGGCGCATGCGGACGACTCCGACGACGAGTACACGGAGCAGCAGCCCGAAGAGGATTCCGACGATTCGGATGAAGATGACGGAAGCTCTGAGGACGCGGACGAATCCGGCGACGAAGACGACGGTTCCGAGGACGCGGATGAATCCGAGGACTACGACGGCTCCGGGGACACGGACGAATCCGAGGACTACGACGGCTCCGAGGACGCGGACGATTCCGAGGACTATGACGGCTCCGAGGACGCGGACGAGTCCGAAGACTACGACGAGTCCGAGGATTACGACGAATCCGAAGACTACGACGAGTCCGAGGATTATGACGGCTCCGAGGACGCGGACGAGTCCGAAGATTACGACGAGTCCGAGGATTACGACGAATCCGAAGACTACGATGAGTCCGGCGACGAGGACGAAGGCCAGATCGACGACGAAGAGTACGGCTCGGAGGATGAGGACTTCTACTCGGACGAAGAAGACTATGACGACGAGGACGAGCCGGTGGACTTCGACGCCGACGAGGATTACAACGAAGACGACGAGTACGAGGACGAAGATTACGACGAATCCGAGGACTACGACGAATCTGAGGACTACGACGAAGACGAAGATTACGACGAAGACGAAGATTACGACGAGGACGAGGATTACGACGAGGACGAGGATTACGACGAGGATGAGGACTATGACGACGACGAGTCCGGCAGCGACGGTACTTACCTCGGAAACTTCACCCTCACCGCCTACTGCTGGTGCGCGCAGTGCAACGGTTCCGCGGGCCAGCCTACGGCGAGCGGCGTGAATCCCACGTCCGGCCACACGGTCGCCATGGGAGGCGTCGATTTCGGAACGCAGCTGCTGATCAACGGCACAGTCTATACGGTCGAAGACCGGGGCACGCCCTACGGTCACGTGGACATCTTCATGGACTCCCATGAGGAGGCGCTGGCCTTCGGAATGCAGTACGCGGACGTCTATCTGGTGGGCTGACAGCCGGAAGAACCGGTCAATCAATCAAATCAGGCGCATGAAACGATCCCCTGCCTGCGGGCAGGGGGTTTTTGACGCTTCGAGCCGCAGAGCCCCATATTTCTATTTTCGTGAAACCAGTTCAGTGAAATTTATATCCTGCCGGTCTTTTTCTGAAATACACATGTCACCCAATTCAATGAAATTTTCATTGACAACCGGGCGACGGACAGTTATAATTACTTTTGCTGTACGGAAGCAGCTTCGATGCGTGGCTCAGTTTGGTAGAGCGCTGCGTTCGGGACGCAGAGGCCGCTGGTTCGAATCCAGTCGCATCGATTACAAAAAAGCAGGTACCGCAGGTGCCTGTTTTTTTGTGATTTATACAGTTGAAATCGAATCTGCAGTTTCTGCAGGAGCGAACGCAGGTGAGGCTGCTGGTTCTGTCGCAACGATTGAAGCAGAAATAAAAAGGGATCTTCCCGGACGGATAATTGTTGATTGGCTCTTAAAAAATGTTTATTTAATTTTTGAAAAACGATATAATAAATACATAAAAAACGTTCTCTGTAAATAGAAAAGTGCAGCACCTGGTACAACAAAGAAAAGCAGAGGAAAAGTCATGTCAGGGAAAATCAGAGCGAATACTTTAAAGAATGTCACCATATTGATTTTTTCAATCTTGAT
>CACYDL010000032.1 GCA_902773195.1 uncultured Lachnospiraceae bacterium | reverse complement strand
GTATTCTACGGCGCGATGGCCGCGGAAGGCTGCATCGCCCTTGTGTGGGCGGCTGCGGGCTGCGCCATCTACGAGAAGACCGGCGGACTCAGCACGGGTCTTCAGGAAATCCTCTCCGGCGGACAGTCCGTCGCCATCTATGACGTCTGCGTCAAGACGATGGGTCCGATCGGCGTGATCCTCGCCATGCTCGGCGTCATCGCCTGCCCGATTACCTCCGGCGACACGGCGTTCCGTTCCGCCAGACTGACACTGGCCGACTGGCTTGATCTGGATCAGGAGTTGTTCGTCAACCGTCTGAAGCTCTGCATCCCGGTGCTCGGCGTCGGCGCGTTCCTCGGCTTCGGCAATACCTTCGGCCTCCTGAGCTATCAGGTGATCTGGAGATACTTCAGCTGGTCCAACCAGACGCTCGCGATGATTGTCCTCTGGGCAGGCGCGACATATCTGGCCATGGAGAAGAAGAACTACTGGATCGGCGCCGTGCCGGCCACCTTCATGAGCGCGGTCTCCTCGACCTATTTCATGATGGCGCCCGAGTGCCTGGGCCTGATCCCGTTCTTCAAGAACAATTACGCGGTCGCTTACCCGGTCGGCATCATCTTTGCCGCGCTGCTGTTCATCGTCTTCAAGATGAACACAAAGAAGTTCCAGTAACACTGGTCTGTATCGGACAACAGGGCGGGATTCTTCCCGTCCTGTTTTTTTCAGAGACGACATGCCGGCATCCGGCGTTCCCGTCCGCGGACGGATCTTCGGGCGCGAAAGAGCGCCCGGGGCGGATGTCTCCCGGCCATCGGAAAGAGAAGGTTTTTTATCTATGATATTCGCACCGGTACCCATCGGAAAGAGAACGCTGTCTCCCGATTCGCTCAGCAGAGACAGGAAGAACTGCAGAAAAATCGGACCCTGCGCCCTCGGCAGAGAGGCGATGTACCTGAACAGCTTCTTTATTGACCGAAGATACTATGTCGTCTACGCCGAGGTCCGCCGCGTATTCAAGCGGGTGGCCATGTCGAAGGGAGGCTTTACGGGAAAGGGCGCCTTCGGCTCCATACCGTATCTGGTCGTCGAGCTCTCGGACGGGACGGAGAAACAGTGCAACTTCAAGTATGAGGAGCAGGTCGACGCGTTCCTCGCCGCGGTCCGCAAGGAACACCCCGGGATCCGGACCGTGAGCGCCGCGGCTGAAAAGCGGCTGAAAGAGGAGCGCGAGAAGGAAGAGGCCCGTTACCTCAGGCAGCTGTCCCCGGAGGCGGAGGAAGCCGTGGCGCAGCTTCGCGCGGCAAAGGAATACCTCCTGCGGGAGCCGGAAATTCCGGAGCGCCTGTCCGGAGCCGCCAGGGACAAGCGCGTCATGGACAGAATGAACCCCGCCTACCGCTACGCGGCCGTCGCGGTGTTTCTGCTCTCACTGGGAGCGCTGGTGATCGGCGTCGTGTCGGTCTTCCGGCACCAAGGCTACGCGATGTACTTCGTTCTTTTCGGCATGGCCTTTCTTTTCTATACGATGTCCTCCCAGATCCTCCCGACGGGGCGGAGAAACAAAAAGTACGCCCAGAAGGTCTGGACGGAGGCGGTGAAGCGCAGCCGGACCTACATCGAAGCGTACGGGGAGGCGTTTCCGGTTCCCGCCCAGTACGCGCATCCCGCGGCGTTTGACCGCATGATCCGCGTCGTGAGGGAAGGAAAAGCCCGGACGGTTCCCGAAGCATGGGACGTCATGAAGAAGGAACTCAAAGAGATCAATTCCTCCGTGACGGTCTCTCAGACGGAGTACGACGAAATCACCGCGATCAAGCCGATGTTTCTGATCTGCGGCTACCGGGATGAAATGGAGATGAACGGATGACAAGGAACATACTGGAATTTCTGGAGGAGGAGAAGATCCATCCGGCCCTGCTGGAGGAGGTGCGGAGATTCCGGGCGGACTATCCCGCGGAGCATTCCCGCTTTGCCGCCCGGCGCATCGTCCCGGAGACCTTCTATTACGGAAAACAGGTCTGGGAGCAGGCAATCGCCGCGCTGCTTGCCGGAAAAAACCTGCTTCTTTCGGGGCCCAAGGCGACGGGGAAGAACGTGCTTGCCGACAGCCTGTGCGCGCTTTTTGACAGGCCCGCCTGGAACGTCTCCTTCCACATCGGCATGGACGCCTACGGCCTGATCGGCTCCGACACCTACGACGGGGAGAAGGTGGTGTTCCGGCCGGGCCCTGTCTATCTGACGGCCGTCGAGGGAGGCTTTGCCGTGCTCGACGAGGTCAATATGGCGAGAAACGAGGCGCTGGCCGTTCTGCATTCCGCCCTCGACCACAGAAGGGTGATCGACGTCCCGGGATATGACCGCATCGACGTCTCGCCCGCCGCGCGCTTCATCGGCACCATGAATTACGGCTACGCGGGGACGAGGGAACTCAACGAGGCGCTGAGCTCCCGTTTCGTCATTCTCAGCATGCCCGCCATCGGGGGAGAGGACCTGGAGCGGCTTCTCGCGCTGCGCTTCCCGCAGCTTAGAGAGAGGCTCCGCGGTCAGTTCGTGAAGCTGTTCCTGGAGATCAACGAGAAGGCGAAGCAGGGAGAAATCTCCGAGAGAGCCCTTGACCTGAGGGGCCTTCTCGACGCGATTGCCCTGATCACGTACGGCACCCGCGCCGGAGACGCGCTGGATATGTGCCTGGTGAACAAAACCTTTGACGAGTATGAGCGGTCCCTGATACACGATGTGATCGCGGCCAGGATCCCCGCGGATCTTACGGCGGGAGATCTGTAAGATATGATCAAAGAGAGCGAAAATCTGGCGTCCCGTAGGGCGCTCAATGTCATCTGGAACGCGGCCGGCCGGTATCATTTTGACCCGGGCTTCGCCGCGTTCTGTGCGGACGGCGCGTCCGACGATTATTTCAATCTCGTGATCGGGCTCACGGAGAAGTGGCTCGGCCTGGAACGGATGCAGAGGATCCTGGAGGGGGCCTCCGCCGCGGCCGGGGCGGAAGAAATCGCCGAGCTTCTGTGGCTCGGCGTCGAGAACTACGTCTATGAGAGGGAGCTCCCGGAGCGTCCGGCCATCCGCCGGCTCCGCCGCGCCAGGGCGGACGAGTTCTTCCGGGAGCAGCAGACGCTCTCCAGACAGCAGATGGCGATGCAGAGCATGCTGGTCTGCCGGCAGATGCAGTACCGGTTCGCCTCCGTGAGCGGAAGGCCGCTGCCCCTGATGAATGAGCGCGGCCGCAGGATCGCGGAAGCGCTGCAGGTGCCCGGTTCATACACCCCGGAGGAGGCGGAGGCCGCCCTCCTGGCGTTTCCCGGCAGGTTTTTCAGAAGGAAGCCGGGCGGCGCCGGGAAGAACCTCGACGCCCTGCGGACGCTCCGGCGCCGCATCGCCTCCCACGCCTACCGCAGAAAGAAGGATCTGCTTCTGATCCGTTCCGGGGACGCGGCGCAGGATGAGGAGCATCTGTTCAGCCTGAGATGGGAGAGCCGTTCGCAGCGGCGTTCCCCCGGGAAGGAGGCGGAAGATCTGGCCTACATCCGGAGCGAGTTCGGCCCCTGTCTCCTCTCCGGGGAACAGATGAGCGAACTGGAGAAGAAGGTCTGTACCGGCGAGGACCGGGACGTGCGTCTGTGGATCTCCAGCCCGAGGAACGAGAAGCAGTACGAAAAGAACCGCCGGTATCTGAAGGAACACGCGCGGATGATCGAGGGAGCGGTCGCCGGTCTCAGTGCCGAGATCGAGCTGCTCCTCATGACGTATCTGAAATCGCTGCCGGAGCCGTCCAGAAAGGGGACGCTCATGCCGGAGCGGGCCTACCGGATCCGCGCCGTGCGGGATCCGAAGGTCTTCCGGCGCGACGGGGAGGAGCGCGACAATCCTCTGGAGGCGGTGATCCTCCTGGACGCCTCGCGCTCGCGGTCCCACTCCCAGGAGCAGATCGCGGCGGAGACCTATGTGATCGCCGAGAGCATGCGGCGGAACCGCATCCCCGTCGAGGTCTGCGCCTTCCGCTCGCTGCGGGGCTTTACGGTGCTGGAGGAGCTGAAAAAGAGCGGCGACGGGGACTGCCGGGGCATCCTGCGCTATTACGCCGGAGGGTGGAACCGCGACGCGCTGGTGCTGCGCGCGGCCGGAGAGCTCTTCGGCGGGAACGGCGGCGGGGTTTCGGGACGTTCCCCCGACAGGCTCCGCGTGATGCTCGTATTGACCGACGCCAGTCCCAACGACTCCGCGCCTCTGTCGCTGTCGGGCCGGTCCTACGAAGGCGACCGGGCCGTCACCGAGGCGGCGGACGCGGTGAAGGATCTCAGGACGCGGGGCATACAGACGGCCGCTGTCTTTCACGGGGCGACGGCCCATCTCGAGAGCGTCCACAGGATCTACGGAAAGGAGTATGTCCGGATCCGCGCGCTGCAGCAGCTGTCCGGAGGCGTCGCCGACCTTCTCCAGATGGTACTGATGGAAAGAGGATGATGAAACAATCCGCCGGAGAGCGTCTGTCTCCCGGCGGATTGTCTGTGCGGTCAGTCTGTCCTCATCCTGGCGGCCCTTCGGGAGGCGTCCTCCATGAGGGACTCCGAAGAGGCCACTTCCGCGGAGAGCCCGGCTCTCCGGACCGCCTCCCGGGCGGCAGCGGCGTCCTCTGCGTTGACCCGGATGTAATAGATGTCATGATCGGCCCTGCCTTTCTCACCGAAATTCCGGGGATCCAGCTTGGCACCGCATCCGCCGGCCATGACGGCGTCCTGCAGGTAGTGACCGGCCCGGACGCCCCGGAAGCCTTCTTCCTTCAGCAGAGCGCGGATTTCCGCCCACGTCGCCCGGTCCTTCTTCTTGAAAATCGTTTCCTTTTTTTCAAACATGGAATGCTCCTAAACTGTCATTCACCGGTTTCCCTGTGTCCCTCGCCGGCGCGCGGACAAGGCCGCCGGCGCTTATACCCTCGGTCACAGGTAACGGCTGTTTTTCGTTCTGTGCCGCCGTACAGACCGTTACACCGGCATCACTGCCCGCGGCCATGATCAAGTGTAACGGGTATCACTGCTATTATAGTGGACGGGGAGCGGCACAACAAGCGGCAATTCCCCCGCCGGAAGCGGTTCCGGCAAGAAAATGCCGGGAAATGCCAAACCTGAGGTCGTCCGGACGGCCTGTGATATGATACAATCATGTCAGGGACGGTGAGCGTCCGCAAAGAGAAAAAGCCCGGAAATGCCGGCTGGCGGAGAGGAAGGAACTATGCCTGAAAAACTGATCCGGTCTGTCAAAAAGCTGATGAAAAGAATCCCGCCCGAGGTCATCGCCGCGCTGGCGGCGGCCTTCGGGGTCATGATCGCGGTGCTTCTGATCGGAAACGCCGTCTCCGGAAGAAGGATCCGGAGAGAGGGCGGAGCGGCGGCCCTTTCTTCCGCCGCGGCCGCCGGAGAGGTCCGGACGGAGACGTACCCGGAGCAGACGGCGGGGAATGAGGCAGCCCCTTCTTCCGGCGGAGAGGCGGGCCCCGCGGCCGCGCCGGCATCTGTTTCACCGGAATCCGCCGCGGCGGAACCGGCGGCCCCGACGCCGGAGCCCGCCCGCGAGGTGAGCATCACCGTCAGCGCCGCGGGAGACTGCACGCTCGGAAGCGACGAGAGCATGGATTATGACGTCAGCTTCTACGCGAAATATGAGGAAGTCGGCTATCCCGGATGGTTTCTGGAGAACGTCCAGGACGTGTTCGCCGACGATGACCTCACCATCGTGAATCTCGAGGGGACCCTCGCCTCGGGGGGCGAGCGGGAGGACAAGACCTACGCCTTCCGGGGCGATCCGGAATACGTCCGGATCCTGACGGAGGGCAGCGTGGAGGCCGTCAATCTCGCCAACAACCACAGCTTCGATTTCGGCTATGACGCCTATGAGGAGACCAAGCAGGTCCTGGAGGACGCCGGAATCGTCTCCTTCGGGTACGACAGGAGCCAGGTGATCGACGTCAAGGGCATCAAGGTCGGCCTGGTCGGCGTGTATGAGCTGGAGAAGGACTATGACTGCGTATACGGCATGAGGGAGGAGATCGACAAGGTCAAAGAGCAGGGGGCTCAGCTGATCATCGTGAGCTTCCACTGGGGGGACGAGGGGTATTACGAGGCGAACGATACCCAGATACAGCTCGCCAGGGACGCCGTCGACGCCGGGGCCGATCTCGTGCTCGGGCATCATCCCCACCGGGTCCAGGGCGTCGTCCAATACAACGGGAAATATATCTGCTACAGCCTCGGCAATTTCTGCTTCGGTGGCCACTCCTCGCCCTCCGATCTGGATTCGATGATTTTCACCCAGACCTTTACCTTCGTCAACGGGGAGCTGCAGGATACGGATGACCACCGGATCGTCCCGTGCAGCATCTCGTCCGCCGGCTCCTACAACAATTATCAGCCCACGATTCTCTACGGCGAGGAGGGCGACAGAGTGCTTCAGAAGATCGAGGAGCTCTCCTGAGAGTTTCCCGGCGGATGTCTTCTCCTTGTGTTTCGTCCCGCCGTTTCATCCTTTTTTCACAGAATGGCTGAATTGTTTTAACATAGGGCCGTTATTGTGTACTGAAACACAAACGCAGATGAAAAAAGGAGGAAATGTCATGAAGAAGAAACTTGCGGCGGCGCTCCTTGGAGGCATGCTCAGTATTTCGATGATCAGCCCGGCGGCGGCCGCGGCAGCGCAGACGGCGTCCGTCTCAGAGGCCGAAAGCGTGCCGGCCGGCGCGGAGGAAGCGGCGGTGGAAGACAGCGAAGGAGAGAAGACAGGTGAAGAAGCGGAGGAAAACGGCGAAGGCGGGACGGTGAGGCCGGAGGGCGTTCCGGAACCCCCGGAGGGCGGTTTCCCCGGCGGCGAAAAGCCCGACGGGATGCCGGACGGCCAGGGAGG
>CACYDL010000031.1 GCA_902773195.1 uncultured Lachnospiraceae bacterium | reverse complement strand
GACGCCTCAAGAGAGGCAAATTTCCACGGGATCATCCGGGACGTCACTCTGCTGGGGTCGGATGAGAAGGTCGGATGGAAGAGGGACGAAGAGGGACTTCAACTCTTCACGCGCTTCCGGTCGGACAAGCCGTTCGCGTTCCGGATCGAGACGGACTGAGCGGGCGGGACGTTTTTGCCGGACGGGACCCGGCAGGACGGACGAACAGAAACAGGGCGGAGAATGAAGGTTCATTCTCCGCCCTGACTTTCTCCTGCGGATGGCCGGATCAATAGTAGGTCTGGCTGGTTCTGAAGTAGGCGCCGTAGGTGCTGTCGCTTCTGCCGAGCTTGGTGCGGGCCACCATCTTGACGTAGTAGGTGGTGTTGTAGGCGAAGGAGCCGCTTCCGGAGTTGTAGAGCACCGTCGAGCTGGCGGAGCCGTCCACGGTCTTGACCTTGGTGTAGCCGGAGTCCTGGGACCTGGAGACGTAGATGTCATAGGACAGCGCGCCGCTGACCTTGGCCCAGCCGAGTGTGAGGGCGCCGTTTCTGATGCGGCTCACGTTGGTGTTGGTGTTGATGATGGGCTGCGGGATGACGTTCTTCGTCGTCCAGGGGCCGTAGTGGCCTACGTCGTTGATGATGACGAAGCCGCGGATCTTCAGCCTCGCAGACCTTCTCAGATAGATGTTGGTCGTGATATAGGTGCCGCCGGTCTTGCCGGAGGTGATCCTTCCGCCGCTCAGGTCGTTCAGCAGGTACTGGTAGTTGGAATAGCCGTGATCGGATTCCGGCTTGTCCCAGCTGAACCGGAAGTTCTTCTGGTCAGACCCGAAGAGAACCTTGATGCCCTTGACGGTGCCGGGGGTCGTGTAGACGGCCATGGTGCCGAAGGAGCTCTGGTAGGTCTTGGTGGGCGACTTGTAATTGAAGTAGACCTTGCAGTAATATCTCGAGCTGGCCTGCAGGCCCTGGATGACGTAGTACCGTCTGCTGGCCGGAAGCTTTATCGAGTGTGTGAGACTGCTCGAGCTGGTGCCCCACTTGAAGATGTAGGACGTGGTCGTGAGATTGGCGTAATCCGCGCAGGGGTCGTCCCAGACGACCTTAATGGTCTTGGTCCCGGCGCCGGTCTGCCTGGCGTACGCGCTCTGGATCATCATGCCTTCTCCGCCCTTGAGGGACTGGATCGACACGGTCTGCGGGATTTCATCGGCGCGGACCGCCAGGGCCGACAGCGCCAGCGTCAGCACCGTGAACAGCAGCGTCAGTGTGCGTTTCATTTTCGTCGTCATATTGCCTCCTCTTCCCGCCGCCCGGTCCCCCGCGGAACGCGGGATAAGCGGCGCCTGATAATGTATTGACTGTCCGGCGGACCGTTTCAGCAAAGGAAGCGCAAAAGTGCGGGCGTGGGGAAACCCGCGGCGCAGTCCGCCGCGCCGCCGTCCGGCGGCCTTCTGTATAGGTGAATTATAAATCATGGGGAAGGCCGAGACAAGCAGAAAACGACGAAACTCTTCCGGGATGTAAGGAAAGTGTTAAGAGAACGTCACAGATCTCTTGCGAAAAGAAGTCGTTGAGGGTATAATTTCTTTTATATGCGGCAATTGTGCCGGAAGACAGAGAGGGAGGAACCGATTATTATGAAAAAGAGCAGATGGATGCTGCTGCCCCTGATCGCAGCCCTTGCGATGATCATCTCCGCGTCGGCGGCGCAGGCCGCAACATTCAGACAGACGAGCGCGGGACAGAAAACCATGAAATTTGTCTGGGACGATCCCTGTGCGGATTACTCCAGCCTCACGACCACGTCCTATCTCCTCCAGTGGGGGAAGAGCTCCTCGAATTACACCTGGTCCCGCAGGCTTTCCGCCTCCTCCAGGAGCGCCGTCGTCACGGGCATGTCCCCGACGAAGAGGTATTACGCCAAGCTCACCGTCTATTACCGTAACAGCTCCGGCTCCACGGGAACCGGCAGCTTCGGCGAGCTCACCTGCTACACCGCCCCCGGCAGGATCGGCGGCATCACCTATGATTACAACAGCAGCCAGAAGGGACTGCGGATGAAGATGAATCCGCCCTCCGGAAACTACAATCCCTATTACCAGATCCAGCTCCGCAACCTGTCCGGGAAGAAGGTCTTTTCCGTCGTGGCGAAGTCCAATCCCTACACGAGAAACTCCTTCTCCTATTACAGACGGGTGCTCCGGGCGAAGGTCCGTCCCTTCATCAAGCTGAACGACAAGAACTTCTTCGGTCCCTGGTCCACCAAGGCGATCGTCCCGCAGCCCATTCTCACGGGCGGCACCGCCAAAAACTACATCCGGAACGGCAAGATGCATCTCGCCTGGCAGAAGGTGATCGGCGCCACGGGATACGACATCTACGTGTCGAAGAGCTCCGATTCCGGCTACAAGCGGGTGAAGTCCGTCAGCGGCTCCGCAACGGCCGTCACCCTCACCTCCTCCGGCAGCGGTTCCTTCGCCGTCGGCCCGACCTACTACGTCAAGATCAGGACAAAGGCAAAGATCGGAAAGAGCTCCGTGAACTATTACAATTCGCTCCGCGCCTACTACACCTACAGCTGAGAATCCGCGCGGACAGCGGAGGGAGGCGCCCCGGAGGCGCCGCCGGAGAACCTGCTGATAATGACATCCGAAAGACCTGTGAAGCAGCCCTTCACAGGTCTTTTTCCAAGGGCGGCGGAGGGCGCCTGAAAAGGCCCCGGAATCCGCCGGTTTTACCGCAGAATCTACTTGACTCATGCGTCAGAAATGGTATTATATTAAATAAGTGCAAACAAAAAGTTTGTGAAGCTGAAAATTATTTATAAACCCCGGGAGGAGGCAAAGGGAAATGGCTCTTGATTATGAAGCGATCAAAAAGGCGGCGGCGGATTACGGGAAAGACATGACCGCGTTTCTCCGGAGGATGATTTCTCATCCGAGCGAGAGCTGCGAGGAGAAGGAAGTCGTCATGTGCATCAAGGAAGAGATGGAAAAGCTCAG
>CACYDL010000030.1 GCA_902773195.1 uncultured Lachnospiraceae bacterium | reverse complement strand
CCGCGGTCGGCTCCAATCCCGTCTTCGCGAGAGCGGCGGGCATCAACGTCGACCGGATCCGTCTTCTTTCCGTCGTGCTGTCCACCTGGCTCGCGGCGATCGGCATCCTGGTCTACGAGCAGGGCTTCGGCTTTGTTCAGCTCTACATGGCGCCCTTCTATATGGCGCTTCCGGCGGTCTCCGCGATTCTCATCGGCGGCGCGTCCGTCAACAAGGCGACGATCACCAACGTGATCATCGGCACGATCCTCTTCCAGGGCATCGTCACAATGACGCCTACCGTCATGAACAACATGATCCACATGGACATGAGTGAGGTCATCCGCATCATCGCTTCGAACGGCATGATCCTCTATGCACTTACGAGAAAGTCGGAGGGATCGAAATGAGTACGAAAAAGAAAATGAAAGCCGGCGATTTCCTCCGCAGGGGATCCGTTCCGATGATGTTTATCGTGATCTGCGCGCTCTGCATTCCGATCGCGGGACTGTCTCCCACCTATCTGATCAACGAGATCGTGACCCGTATGGGCAGAAACGCGTTTCTGATTCTTTCCCTGCTGATTCCGATCATGGCCGGCATGGGACTCAACTTCGGCATGACGCTGGGCGCCATGGCCGGGGAGATCGGCCTCATCCTCGCCTCGGACTGGCAGATCGTGGGAATACCGGGCATGGTCCTCGCGATGATCATCTCCGTCCCGATCTCGATCCTGCTCGGGCTCTTCTGCGGCAAGATCCTCAACATGGCGAGAGGCCGCGAGATGATCACCAGCTACATCATCAGCTACTTCATCAACGGCGTCTATCAGCTGGTGGTTCTGTATCTGATGGGCTCCGTCATTCCCATCCGGCACAGCTCCATCAAGCTGCCCAGGGGCTACGGCATCCGCAACACGGTCAGCCTCCTCAATATGAGGCAGAAGCTTGACAACCTGATTCCGCTCACGATCGCGGGCGTCAAGATCCCGGTGATGACCTTCCTCATCATCGCGGTCATGTGCCTCGTCATCCTCTGGTTCCGGAGGACCAAGCTGGGCCAGGATATGCGGGCGGTCGGCCAGGACATGGAGGTGGCCCGCGACGCCGGCATCAATGTGGAGAGGACGAGAATTCTCTCGATCATCATTTCCACGGTTCTCGCCGGCATCGGCATGGTGATCTACCTTCAGAATATGGGCAACATCGCGACGTACAGCTCGCACTCCCAGATCGGCATGTTCTGCATCGCCGCCCTTCTGGTCGGCGGCGCCAGCGTCGACAAGGCTTCGATCGGAAACGTCTTCCTCGGCGTCATCCTGTTCCACACGATGTTCATCGTCGCGCCGAGAGCCGGCGCCGCCATCACCGGCGACTCCATGATCGGAGAGTACTTCCGTGTGTTCGTCTCCTACGCGGTCATCACGGTGGCCCTCATCATGTATGAGACCAACAAGCGCCGCGCGAAACGCGACGAAGGCAGGGAGCTGGGAAGAGAACAGGAGAAGGAGGCGTAACGGAACATGAAGAAAAAGAGCAGATTTCTTGTGCGTCTTCTCGCGCTGGCCGTCATCATCGGCATCGCGGCGGCCATGTTCATCATCGGCCGCGGCCATACGATCTATTTCGACAATAAAACCCTGACGGCCGAGGACGGAACGGTCTACGAGCCGTTCTACCGCATCGACGTCTACGTCGGGGACGACTGCGTCGCCAAGCTGAACGCGGGGGACAGAGGCATGTATTCCATGATGGGCCAGAAGTTCAAGATGGTCCTGCACATCACGCCGAAGAAGGACGCGAAAAAGGTCGGAAGCGCGGTCTCCATGGAGCTTCCCTACCGTCTCGACGGGATCATCCTCAATCTTCCCGCGCTGCTCTCCGGCGCGCAGGAGGAGGTCTACATGGATGAGTTTATCCCGACCCCGACCGAGGAGAGCGATGACGAGGACGTCGTCATCACGGATGAATTTGAGATTCCCACAGATGAATAAGGCCGCCATGGCGGACAAAAAAATGAGGTGCTGCAGCGCACCTCATTTTTGTCCTGAAAGACAGGCGTTCTTTTTTATCCGGAAAACGGGCCTCTCACTTTGTCCTGAAGACCGTCCTTACGCCCGCGCTCAGAGCTCGCTCATGCCGAGCCCGCTGCAGATGCCGTCGATCCTGACGCCTTTTTTGCAGAGCGGGCAGTCGTCGTGGGGCATCGAGACGTAATCCGGCAGGTCGGACTGCGTAAAGATCGAGTAGACCGGCAGGCCTCCGATCTTGGTCGCGATGGAGAAGATCGCGGAGATTCCGCTGATGGTTCCGCCGTAATACTTCAGCGATTCGATGGCGCGGGTCACGGTGGTTCCCGTGGTGGCGGAGGCAAGGAGAAGCAGGACGTTTTTGCCCCTGATCCACTGCTGGAGCTCGCCGCGGAAGAGCATCTGGCCGGAGGTGCCGAATTCGGGGGTCAGGACATAGATGGATTTGTGGGCGTTCTTGGAGATGACGCCCGCCCGGGTGAGTTCCTCCGCCAGATAGGCGCCGATGACCTCCGTCCCGTCCAGGCAGACGATGGTGTCGACCACGGTCGTGTAGTAGTGGACGGAGCTCAGAAGCCGCGCGGCGGCCCGGGCCTCATTGGTGCGGGAACGGATCGCGGTCATGTCCATGTAGTAATTGATGTGGGAGTTCGGGGTGGCGAAGTGTCCGGGAACGACCCGGAGAATGACATTTGAGTCGACCTTGGAAGCTATTTTTCTGTAAGGTTCCATAGACGTCCCTCCTTTGTGTGACGAGGCAGCTGATCCGAAGCGCCCCGCGGACCGTGGTCTTATGGTCTCATTATAACACAGGAGCGGGACGCTTTGCGACGGGTTCTCACGGGGAACGGGACGGATTGTCATGACCGGCGGAGGCCGGGGAACAGGGCGGGCTTATCAGGGACGGCGGAGGCCGGGGAATAAGGCGGGTTTACCGGCGCAGACGGCCGTCTCTTACGCCGTGTCCGTCCTCATGAGCCGGAGCTCCGACCAGGCCATCGGGACCGTGACGGCGAAGGTGAGGACGTCGGCAATGGGCTGGGTGATCTCCACGCCCGTGAGGCCCAGCAGCCTCGGCAGCAGGAGAATCAGGGGAATGAAGAAGATGCCGTTCCGCGCCGACGAGGCGAAGGACGCCTTGAGCCCCTTCCCGCAGGACTGGAGCATCATATTGGAGATGAAGATCGTGCCCATGAAGGGCATCGCGAGGGCCTGGAAGCGCAGGGCGCGGCTTCCGATGGCGATGACCTGCGGATCCCGCCGGAACCAGCCGATGATCTGCGGGGCGAAGAGAAGGCACAGGGCGCCGCAGGCGGTGAGGAAGACGGTCGCGCATTTCACGCAGAAGAAGAAGCCCTCCCGGACCCTCCGCCGGAAGCCGGCGCCGTAGTTGAAGGAGCAGACGGGCTGATAGCCCTGCCCGAAGCCGATGACGGTGCTCGACATCAGCATCAGGACCCGGGAGACGACCGACATGCCCGCGATCGCCGCGTCGCCGCCCCAGCCGCCGGCGGCGGTGTTGAGCAGAATCGTGGAGACGGAGGCCAGCCCCTGCCGGAAGAGGGAGGGCATGCCTCCGTTCAGCATCTCGAAAAAGTAATGGCGGCTCAGGCGCACGTTGCGGAGGGCGAGCCGGATGTTTTCGCCCCTCCGGCTGCCCAGAAGCAGCACGATGAAGCTGACGACCTGCCCGCACACGGTGGCGGTGGCGGCCCCCGCCACGTCCATGCGGAAGACGAAGATGAAGAGGGGATCGAGGAATATGTTGAGCACCGCGCCGGTCAGGACGCCCGCCATCGCGTAGACGGCGCTTCCCTGGAAGCGGAGCTGGTTGTTGATGACAAACTGTCCGGTCATGAAGGGGGCGCCGATCAGGATGATGCGCATGTAGCGCCTGGTCAGGACGAGCGTCTCCTCGGTGGCGCCCCGCCCGAGAAAGCGGGAGATCGGACCGATGAACGCATAGCCCGCGAGGGTGAGGAGACAGCCGATGATGATGGCGAAGGCAAAGCCGGTGGAGGCCATCTCGTCGGCTTCTTTCTGTTCGCCCGCGCCCAGCATCCTGGCGAGATAATTGCCGGATCCGTGGCCGCAGAGAAAGCCGAAGGCCTGTATGATGGCCATGACGGAGAAGACCAGCCCCACGGCGGCGGTGGACTGGGTGGAGATCTTTCCCACAAAGAACGTGTCCGCGGTGTTGTAGATCCCGGTCACGAGCATGCTGAGAATCGTCGGGACGGAGAGCTCCAGAATCAGCCGCGGGACGGGGGTGCGGGTCATGCGGGTGAAGCGGTCCTCCGGATGGTTGTTTTCAAAAACGGTCATGGTCCTGCTCCTTTGGTGCAGGCCGCTGTTCCCTGAAAGAGGGCAGGCGGCTCTTCCGTAAATACTATAATCCGCCAAAAAGCGGCAGGCAACCGGAACGTGAGGAAAAATTCACGTCCGGACGCCTGCCGTCTGCCTGTCCTTCGATCTGCCGCGGGTTCAGTTGGCGCGGTTTTTCTGCCACCGTTTGGCTGCCGCTCACCAGGCACAGCTTCTCCTCGACGGGTTGGCTGCCGCTCACCGGCGCGGGTTCTCCGCCGCAGTTTTTCTGCCGCTCACCCGACACGGAGATCGCCGCTGACGGTTTTGACGTCGATCCGGGTTCCGCCGCCGCCGAACACATAAGTGCTGCCGTCTTTTTCAAAGGCCTTCTGTGTCAGGAGATCGCCGCTGACTTTTTTGAAGGTGATCTCCGCGCCGTCCTTCGGGAGGGAAGAAAGGCTCACATCTCCGCTCACCGAATTGATGCTGACGCCGTCGGTTTCTTCGAACGCGAGATCGAAATCACCGGAAACCGTATTGATCTCCGTCCGGCCGCAGCGGTCGATCCGAAGACGCGCGTCGCCGGAAACCGTCTTGATATCCAGCTTTCCGAGCTCCTTGCCGTCGTCCGCCTCGATGTCGCCGCTCACGCTGTTGATGAGAAGATCGGCTCCCTCCGGCACCTCGATGGTCAGGCGCTTTGCCTTCGAGGGAATGCGGCCCCTGTAACCGCTCTTGCAGTACTGCAGGACGAGCCTGTCTCCGTCCAGACGCCAACGCAGCTTCTGGCTTTCCTTCAGAGATCCTCCGCTTTCCTCCGCGGACAGAGTGGAGCCGCGGCCCTGCCTGACCTCGATATCGCCGCTGATCCAGTTGATTTCCACCTTCGAGACGTCCGAGGCCTTGTATTTGAAGTTTCCTGTCTCATATTTGTCCGCGTTCCTGTAGCGGACGAGGCTGCCGACTTTGCAGCCGCCGAGGAGCAGGGCGGCGAGCAGAAGACCTGCGATGATCAGCACCGAGTGCAGCAGACTGTTCTTTTTTCTGCAGACGGCCGGGGACGTATTCTCATGGACTGTCGGATACATTTTCTTTCCTCCTCATCTCGGGATCGTGTTTTTGATGTCCCCCATTGTAGGCGCTCCGGATGAAAATGCCATATAAAGCAGATTAAAAACGGATTAAATCTTTCCGCCCGGCTGAAATGTGGAAAACCGGGCTTTCCGAGCCGTAAAACTCCCCAAAAATGTCAATATTGACCTAAAAGATGTCAACCGGACCCCTAAAAAACCGCTCCTGAGGCTGTTATACTGGGCATCGTTGAGAGCGGGAAGGACGGCAGGAGGGCCGCCGGAGACGGCGCCTTCCGCGTGAAACAGGATTTTCCGGACCGCTCCCTGCTGGTCATAAAAAATAATGGTAAAGGAGGTACTTGATATGGCAGCAGCACAGGCAGTAAGCGGATACAGGCAGGTGACAAACATTCATCGGACGGGAAAAGCGGACAAGGCCGGGTTGACTGAGATTCTCAGAAACGCTGTCTGCTCTGTCAGGGACTGGTTCGCAGATCCGTTTTTCTGGGATCTTTATGAGGCGGAAAGAAGCGCAGACTCACACGCGATGTCAGACCTGTACAGACGGTATTCCCTTTAATGGAAATTCAGAAAGAGCAGGACGCAGGGGCGCCCCGGAACCTATCCGGGACGCCCTTTTTTTGTGTGCCGACGGCGCGCTCCGGCCTGTCAGAGGGCGGATGCCGACTGCCCTCTGCGCGCTCCGGTTCGTCAGGCAGCGGATGCCGCCTGCTGCTTCGCGTCCCGGACCGCGGCCGGCGTATGGCGTGTGCCGCCGGCGCGCCTCAGCCCGTCAGCCGGCGGATGTCGCGGGGCGTGCCGCCGTAGATCTCCCGGAAGGTTCTGCTGAACAGCTTGTAATTGGTCAGCCCGTGCTTCTCCAGCAGCTCCATGACCGGGGCGTCCGTCGAGACGAGATCGAGGTAGAAGCGGGAGATTCTCACCCTGAGAAGGTGCTGGGTGAGAGGAATGCCGATGCTTTTGTGGAAGAGCCGGCTGAAGTACTCGCGGCTCAGTCCGAACTCGCCGGCCAGGTCCGACAGGGTCAGGGGCTCCCTGTAGTGGGCGTCGATATAACCGAGAATCTCCTGCAGCCTCTCCCTGTCACCGCCGGAGGAGCTGAGCTCTTCCTTCGTGAGGGGGACGGAAAAATACAGCACCAGGAAGAACAGGATCTCGAGAATGATGGACTCGGTTCTCAGCCGGTAGCCGTCCGGCTCGTCGATGTAGAGCGGCACCAGGGTTTTGAAGAGGTCGCACATCTTCAGGTAGGGCTCCAGCTGCTCCGGCCGCATCTCGTCGCGGCTGCAGCGGTAGGCCCGGCCCGCGTATCCGGGGGGCGGGGCGGCCCTGGTCTGAAGGAATTCGCGGTCCACATGCACGCTGATCTGCATGAAGGTGTCGGGACATCTGAGCTCAAAGACCCGGTTGGAGTCGATCACGATGAATTCCCCCTGGACAAGGCGGGTGGCCCGTCCGTCCAGAATGATCTCCGCGCTTCCGTTGAGGAGATAGATCATTTCCAGCTCATTCTGCCAGTGGGCCGCGTGATACTGCCCGTGGTCGGTGATGTAGTCCACCTTTACCCGGGCTTCCTGGGCCTCGTAATGTTTTTCATAGCGTATATTCGTCATGCTCCGATCATGCCACAGAACGCCGCCCTCCGCAAGGGGCTGGCGCGGGCTGCTGCTCCGCGTACCTGCAGGCTGCTTCTCCAAGGGGATTCTGCGGCTGCTGCTCCGCGTATCTGCAGGCTGCTTCTTCAAGGGATTCTGCGGGCTGCTTCTTCGGGAGGCCTGCAGATGCTTCCGCCGTGCCGCGGCGGTAATTTTTTTGCTGAAGGGGCGGATTACTGGTATACTGTAGATAATGGGTT
>CACYDL010000029.1 GCA_902773195.1 uncultured Lachnospiraceae bacterium | reverse complement strand
TCGAACCTTGAAATGACGGAGTCAGAGTCCGTTGCCTTACCATTTGGCGATAGCCCAATATTTGCGACGTCTGTTAGTATATCCGATTGCTTTCCAAAATACAAGTACTTTTTTGTTTTTTGTGAGATCCCCGCCTCCCGCAGCGCGAAGCCTCCGCAGAGACGGCCGGGACAGACGTGTCCGAACCATTTCCCGGAGCCGTCGCCGCCGCTGCGCGGTTTGACGCGCCTCAGATATTGCCCGGAAATACGTATCTGAGGTATTTCTCCGCGGTTTCACAGAGCGTGTAAAGGACCTCCCGGCGCGTGGCGGGCGCGGTCATCTTATATCTCGGGAAATATCTCGTGACGTGAAGCGGGATCTCCGGACTGATCCCGGCGATCCACGCGGCCTCCCGCTCCATGTCCTCCGCCCCGTCGTTGAAGCCCGGCACGATCAGGGAGGTGATCTCGACGTGGGCCGACTCCGCGGCCCGCCCGATGAAGCGGAGCACGGTGTCCAGATCTCCGCCGAAGCTTCGGTAGATCTCCGGCCGGAACCCCTTGAGATCAATGTTCATGGCGTCGATGTGCGGCAGAATCTCCTCCAGGACCGGAAGCTCCGCCATTCCGTTCGTCACGAGAACGGTCTTCATCCCCGCCTCCCGGATCTTTATCGACGCGTCGCGCACGAATTCATAGCCGGTGAGGGGCTCGTTGTAGGTGAAGGCCGCTCCGATATTGCCGCGGCCGCGCAGCCGCAGGGCGAGACTGCAGAGCTCTTCCGGCGTGATTTCCCGCAGCTCCCCGGCCTCCGTCTCCCCCGTCTGGGCGATACCGTGATTCTGACAGAAGGGGCAGCTCATACTGCAGCCGAAGCTCCCGTAGGAAAGAATCATGCTCCCGGGGAAAAACCGCGCCAGCGGCTTCTTTTCGATGGGATCCAGGGCGAGGGCCGTCGCCTTGCCGTAGCTGACGCAGACCACGTCTCCGCCGACATTTCCGCGCGCGCGGCACCGGCCGAGGACCCCCTCGGCGATGCGGCAGTGATGGGGACAGACGCCGCAGACGGCATGGGACATAGCATTTCACCTGTGCCTTATCACCTCGAACCGGCTCAGGCTCACGTTCCGGTCCTCCGGGCGGATTCCCGCCTTCATTTTCGCGATTCTGACCTGATACTCCACGGTGTCGACTCCCTCCAGATCCGGCAGAAGCAGACCCCGTCTCATTCCCTTCTCCACGATCACCCCGTAGCGCTTCACGTCGAGCTCCGCCTCCGAGGCGATGGGCTCGGGCTCACTGAGGACGTCGACGTTGACCTCGAGGCGCGGCAGCTCCTCCTCGCCGATCGGCGGAAATCTGGGATCCCGCGTCGACGCCGCCACCGCGTTGGAAATGATCTCCTCCGCCAGGGAGCTTCGCGTCGGCCCGATGGTGCCGATGCAGCCCCTCAGCTCTCCTTCTTCGTGAATGGAGACAAAGGCTCCGGCGCGCCGCTCCCTCATCTCCTCCGTCAGCTCCTCCGGGGACGGCCTGTAGATCTTCCTGTCCCTGATGTACGCCTCGATCGTGTTGACCGCCAGCTTCACATACGGATCCATGGCTCTCCTCTCCGCGCCGGCCGCCGGCGCCTCCGTCACTGCCTCTTGACAGGCGTGCCGCCATCACTGCACCGCGGGAAGCGGCACACGTTCCCTTCTGCACCGGACCGGCACGCCGCGCCTCAGTTCAAGTGATAGATCACGAAGCCGTATCCGACCCCGAACGTCGCCTCGTGCGCCAGCGTCCGGGCGTCCGGGCGGTCTCCGCCGAACGCGCCGCCCATGATCGCAAAGGACCTGTGCCCGCATTCCATGCACCGGTCCAGGAATGTCCCGTCAAATTCCGTCAGCTCCCCGAAGGCCGCGCGTCCCATGACGTCCATGATCCGGCGGTCGTATTCCGGGCCTTCCGGCCGGAAGCCGTAGGGTCCGTCCTCCTTCTGGCAGTGGCTGAGATCGCCGCTGGCGACAAACACCGTCCGCCGCCCGGATTCCTCCGCCGCCCGCCGGATGATCTCTCCGAAGTGCACGTGATCCTCCAGGGAGAGCCCGGACAGGCCGATTCTGACGAGCCGGTAATCCGTATAGCGCCGGTTGATAAAGTACAGCGGAACCATCGTGCCGTGGTCGAGCTCCGGCTCCCTCTCCCCCTCCGTGCCCGCCGGGAATCCCTCCGCGGCGCACAGCGAGGCGATTCTCGCCGCCAGAGGGGCGTCGTACTCCGCGCGGATCTTCACCTGCGGCGCGCGGAACCGGCGGAAATCTCCGGAGGCCCGTTTTCCGGGCGAAATGTGGAAATAGTTCCTGTACATCACAGCGTGGGGAGACGTCAGAACGATCGTCTCCGGCGCGATCCGCGCGATGTCCCGGGCGGCCTCGTCGAAGGCGTCGAGCGACGCCTGTATCTTTTTCTCCTCCCCGCGTCCGATCTCCGCCACCGCGATCGGCGGGTGCGGCACCATATACCCGGCCAAAAGGCTCATCCGTTTCTCCTTCTTCTGTGACGCGCACCGCGTCATTTTCTTCCGTTACAGAACGCGGCCACCGGCTTCTCGATGATCAGGCTCGTGACAAGGCCCACCAGATGGAGCTGGAAGTAAGTCGAGATCCAGGCCTTCAGGAGGTTCGGGCCGACGCCGACGTTGATCAGCGCCATCGAGAAGCTCACGATTGTGACGTAAATCGCGTTGATGATGAGGTTCCGCGCGAGCATCTCAGGAAACGTCCCCGGCTTCGTGTGACATACGTCCTCCGCGAACCATTTCCCGATCCTTCCGACGGGAATGATGATCGCCGCGATGGTATTGATCGTAAAGGCGCAGCAGCACCCGCGCACCCATCCCGCCAGGGAATCTCCCCCGGCGAGCAGCGTCGCCGCGGTGTTGATCGAGAGCGCCATGCACACGTTGGTGATGATGTTCCATCTGAAAAACCACTCGTTGTTCATCTTCATCTGCCGTACCGTCATCCTTTCCTGCTGTTGCGTTTGCTGTTCTGTCTGCTGTTTCCACTTGCTGTTTCGCTTTGGGATCCCGCTGCCCCGCCGCCGGCCGCGCGCAGCACCCCTTCTGACGCGCTGTGAGGCCCTCTCACAGCTCTTCCCGGGTGTAGGCAAGGAAACCCTCACCCCTCACCTCATTTGCGTCTGTGAGGATCATAAACGCGGTCGGATCGATTTCGGACACCATCTCCCGCAGGATCACCGACTGCTTCTTCGAGACCGCGCACATCAGGACCGGGTGCTCGGCGTTCGTATACACGCCCTTCCCGGAGAGAACCGTGGCGCCCCGGTTCAGCTCGCCCATGATCTCCTCCGCGATCTCCGCGTGCTTCTCGGAAATGATATAGGCCAGGCAGGCGTTCCTCGCGCCGCCCGTGATCCGGTCCGCGACGAATCCGGTCAGCACGACGGAAATGGCGGCGTAGGCCGAGATCCCGATTCCGAAGATGCCCGCCGACAGCAGGATCACCGCCCCGTCCACGATCTGCATCAGCTTCGCCGTGCTCATGTGCGGAAACGCCCTCTGCAGAAGCGCGCTCAGCGTGTCCGTCCCGCCGGTCGTCGCCTTGCCGAGAAAGACGAAGCCGAGTCCCGCTCCCATCAGGAAGCCGCCCGCCATCGTGTTGAGGAAGAGATCCTCTCCCAGCAGCCGGTACTCCGGAATCACGGCCAGCCACAGCGAGAATAGCACCGACGCCGCGAACGTCCTTCGCATGAATTTCCACCCGCGGATCCGGATCGCCCCCAGGATCAGAGGCACGTTCAGAACGGCGTTGGAGATCCAGGTCGGCACGCCGCCCCGCACGGCCGGCTGCGTCACGTACCGGATGATGATGGCCAGACCCGTAAATCCGCCGGGTACCATTTTCGAAGGAGTAAAAAACAGGTTCGCCGAAAGAGCGGCCAGAAACGTCCCGAATATGATGAAATAATAGTCCTTCCGCTTCTCGCGGGTCAGCCTTCTTCCTCCCATGTCTTCTCCCGTCATGCACCTTCTGTTATGTGTCCGCTCCTCCCGAGGGCCTCACAGCTTCAGGAGGAAGCTCCTGAGCAGCTGGTAGATCCTCTCCTGCCCGGCGTCATTGGGATGGAGCCCGTCGGGCGCGTAGCGCTCCCGCAGGAAGTCCACCTCGGGCTGAATGCCGCTCTCCGTGTAGAGATCCAGCACGGGAATCGCGTAGTAGGCCGCGACCTCCCGGATGATCCGGACGTAGTCCCCGAGGCAGCCGACGTTTCTCACCCCCAGCCCGTTCACGGTCTGATGCTCAAAGGCGAAATGGATCGGCGTCATGACCACGATGCGGGCGTCCGGATACCTCGTCAGAAGCTTCCGGTACAGGTTGTGCAGCGCCCCGTAAAACGTGTCGTCGCGTCTCCCGTTCATGCTTCCGAAGGGGGCGTCCCCGTGTCCGTAATCGTTGGTCCCGCCGAAGACCACCACGACGTCGGCGTCCGGATCCATGTCGTCGACCCGGGAGCCGAAGTAGAGATCCCACTTCGGGTCCGGGGACGGGACCCTCTGCTTCGCGATGCGTGTGCCGCCGATTCCGTAGCCCCGCGCCACGACCCCGTCGAGGCTCTCCAGGAGCCGCCAGTAGACCTTGGACTCATCGGACGTCCCGTGTCCCTCCGTGATACTGTCTCCGAGAAAATTGATCTTCAGTCCTTCCAGCTTCATACCCTCACGCTCCTGCCGCAGTGTCTCTCACCGTCTGTTATCGTCACACTCCCGCCAGGCGGTCTCACCGTCCGTTATCGTCACACTCCTGCCAGGCGGTCTCACCGTCCGTTATCGTCACACTCCTGCCAGGCGGTCTCACCGTCTGACAGCGTCATTCTTCCGCCGTGCGGTCTCACCGTCTGACAGCGTCATTCTTCCGCTGTACAGTCTCACCGTTTGATATATCTCTGGTTCCGGCTGTTGGGTTTGTCCGGGATCGTCATCGCCACCAGGCCGGCGTCCATGGCCGGGCCCAGGTAATGCTTCCGGAACGTCTCCTTCGACTTGAGGCCCAGGGTCTCCATAATGGATCCCGCGGTATAGGGCACGTCGTATTCCATGGCGGCGAGGAGCCGTTTCACATACTCGGACTCCAGGCTCACGCCCCGCCCGATCTCCCCGACCAGCTCGTCCACCGCGCTGTCGATCTGGTCCAGGATGAACTCGATGAAGGACTCGGCCGATCCGTCGAACTGTCCGTAGTAATCCTCCTCGCAGCTCTCCAGCTGCTTCTCGAAGGGCACGTTCCGGAAGACCGGTTTCCAGTCGGCCAGGATCGCCTTGTGCCACATCCGCGCCATCCTCCCGCAGCCCTCGTCGAAGGGGTAGATGAACATGTACTCATAGTGGAATGCCGCGGACAGGATCAGCGGGTGGATCGTCCCCCGGTTCTCCTCCATCCATCCGAAGAGCGCCGTCATCATCTCCGGGACCATGTTGGGCGGCGGCGCGATGAAGATGCATCGCCCCTTGTAGAAGAGACCGCTCTCCCCGTCCCGCCACCGGCCGGGCACGGAACTCATCCCGTTCATCATCAGACCGTGGGCGCTCAGGAAGTCGTCCTCATGGTACGGGTCGAAGTCGCCGAACCTCTCGTAGGCGGCGAAGGTGTTCTTGACCTCCCGGACCTCCGGGTCGTCCTGGGACACCCCTACTATCATATCCTGAATGTCGGAGAAGGTGAAGAGCTTCCCATCCATTTTCAGGGTGGAGCAGACGGACTGAATCGCGGCGGCCCGGCGGAGGTGAGGCCTCGCTTCCAGGTTCCGTCTGCAGCAGTCCTGACCGATTTTTTCTGAGATCGACGACACAAGCCAGAGCATCCGGTCCGTGAGGCGATAAGGGGGCGAATAGCTCAAAATCTGCTCCTTTTCTTACCTTTTTTCAGAAGTGTTATCTTGCTTATTATCTTACAACTTTCCCGTATTTTCAAGGGTTTTCGGCATCCCGGATTTTTCGCCCGGAGAGCCGCGGAAAATCCCCC
>CACYDL010000028.1 GCA_902773195.1 uncultured Lachnospiraceae bacterium | reverse complement strand
TCCACGCCGTCCCCTGCCGCTCATCCGGTCCGTCTTCCCCGGAATCCGCGCCGTCCCTTGTCACGCCTCCGGTCTCTTTTCTTCCGCGGCCGCCAGGAAGCGCTCCACGTCCGCCCGGCTCCTCACGCCGCCCGTGGCGCCCACCGCGCGCACGGAGACCGCAGCGCAGGCCGTGGCGAAGCGCACCGCCTCCTCATGGCTTCTGCCGTCGAGAAGCGCCGCCGCGAAGCCCGACACGAAATTGTCGCCGGCCCCCGTCGTGTCCACCGCCTCCGTCTCAAAGGCCGCCTGGGAGAAGGTCTCCTCCCGCGAGACAAACAGGCATCCCGCCTTTCCGGCCTTCAGCACGACGTGCCCGACGCCGGCGTCCAGGAAGGCCCGGGCCATCTCCTCGAAGCTTCCTTCTCCCGCGAACCAGGCCGCCTCCGTCTCGTTCGGGAAGATGTAGTCGATGAGCGGCAGGACCTCCGCGTAGTCCGCGGGCCTGAAGTCCCCGTAGACCGGCACCTTGGTGTCCGCCAGCAGAAGCGCTCCCTCTTCCTTCGCCGCCAGGGCGAGGCGGAGCAGCTCCCCGGGATCGTCCAGGGGCGCGCGGAAGATGCTCGCCAGGGAGACGGCCCGCGCCCCTCTGACGACGGAGGGATCGACGTGAAGGCCTCCCAGCCGGATCGCCTCGCTGTTGACGGACCGCCGGGAACCGTCGCGGCTGACGATGATATCGGCGACCACGGAGGGAATCTCTTCGCTGACCGTCACACAGGAGACATCGGCCCCGGCCTCCCGGAGCACCGAGCGGATGATCTCCCCCGCCGCGTCCCGGCCGGTGATGCAGGCGGTCCGCACCCGGAGGCCGAGCCGTGACAGGACGACCGACTCGTTGAGGGCGTCGCCGCCCGGGCTCAGGGTGATGCTCTCCGCCCTGGCGGACCTCATCGACAGGCTGGACTCGTCGATCCCGCGGGTGATGCAGTCCACGACCGCCTGCCCGACGCAGACCACGTCCACGCCCTCTCCTTTTCCCTGAAATGCGTTGTTCTCTCTCATCTCGTCAATCCGGCCTCCCGCCATTTTCGTTTTGTCTGACCCGCCGCTCCGATACCGCTCACGGGCGCCGGCGGATCGGTCCCGGCTTCCTCGCCGGCTTCCATTTTATCAGGTAGTAGGCCACTTCGATCACGCAGCAGGTCATCCAGCCCACCGGATACCCGAAGCCGACCAGACGCGGATTGTAGGAAATCCTCGTCCCGACGAACAGGTAGATCTGGCGGATCACCACGAAGCAGAGGAGCATGATCACCATCGGCCCCCTGGAGTCGCCGCGCCCGCGCAGCGCTCCGGCCAGCACGTGATTGACGGCGTTGAAGATCAGGAAAAACGTGTTCATCCTGAGAAACAGCGTCCCGTAGCGGATGACGGACGCGTCTTTCGTGAAGCAGCCCACCGCCGCGGGCGCGAAGGGAACGATCACCGCCGCGATCAGCGCGGTGACGATCACCGCCGCCTGGACCGAGCGCACCGCTCCCTGGTCGGCGCGCTTCTCCTGCCCCGCCCCGATGTTCTGGCTGACAAACGTCGTGGCCGCCTGATTGAGACTCCCCATGGGCAGAAAAATGAAGGAATCCAGCTTGTTGTAGCAGCTCCATCCCGCCATGCAGGCCGATCCGAAGCCGTTGACGTAGGACTGCACGAACACGTTGGAGACCGAGGTCACCATGGACTGGATCCCGGCGGGCAGCCCGATGTACATGATGTTCTTCAGGATCCCCCGGTCGATCCTCAGGTCGCCCCACGTCAGACGGAAGGCGCCTTCGGCGCGGGTCAGGACCCACAGGACCATCGCCGCCGAGAGAAACTGGGAGATGATCGTGGCGTAGGCCGCCCCGGCGATGCCCGCGTGGAGAACGATCACGAAGACCAGGTCGAGCACCGTGTTGAGAATGCTCGTGAAAATCAGGAAATACAGCGGCCTCCGGGTGTCGCCCACCGCCCGGAGGACGCCGCTGCCCATATTGTAGATCAGAAGTCCCAGACTTCCCGCGAAATAGATCCGGAGATAGAGCTCCCCCGCTCCGAACACGTCCTCCGGCGTCGCCATGAGGCGCAGCATCGCGGGCACGGCCGCCATTCCGGCGAAGGTAAAGAAGATCCCGAACAGGAACGTCACCGCAATGGTGGTCTCCACCGCCCTGTGGAGCTCTTCCTGCTTCTTCGCGCCGAAGAAGCGGCTGATCACGACGCCTCCTCCGACGGCCACCCCGTTGAAGAAGAAAATCATGATATTGATGATCATGGTGGTGGAGCCGATGGCGGCCAGGGCCTCCTTCCCGACAAAATTGCCCACGACGACGGAATCCACCGTGTTGTAGAGCATCTGGAAGACGTTGCCCAGGAGAAGGGGCACCGAGAAGGCCGCCAGGTGGCGCAGGATCGGCCCCCCGGTCATGTCGCGCGTTCTTGATCTGCTGTTGTCCATAGCGTGTACTCTTCTTATTTCGTTTTCCGGCCGATCCTCGCGGTGTATTTGAAAAGAATGGGATAGACCGCCAGGGCCGTGAACTGCATGACCGCGTAGCGGATGACCCTGACCGCGTACGCCGCCGCCGTCTTCGAGGCGAGGAATTCCTCTGAGAACGGCAGCTTCAGCAGGATTCTCAGCGCCAGGAAGACCAGCAGACCTCCCACCACCCGGAGCGTTCTCCGCAGCGGGCTTTTTGTGTTCTCAAACCGCACGAACTTCTCCTCGAAGGGCACCGACGCGATAAAGCCGAAAAGCATGCCCACGGCCGTGAAATAGTCCGTGCTTCTGCAGTAGAAAAATCCGGGAACCGCCGACGCGAGGAGAACCCCGTAGAACAGCCGCCTGTCCTTCAGTTTTCCCTCCAGCCAGGGGACGAAGAAGACCACAAAGGCGCCCAGGCAGAGCCCGGCCGCCACGTCCGTGGGATAATGCGCCCCGACGACGATCCGGGACGCGCCCACGAGCAGCGGCAGAATGACCGCCAGCACCTTCAGCGCCCTGTTCCCGGTATATCTCGCCATGCCGCCGTACAGGGCGGCCGCCCCGCTGGAATGGCCGCTGGGGAAGGAATAGCCCTGGGCGGCGATGCTGTATTTGTCCGCGCCGGGGTCGACCAGCCTCTTGAGATCGATGTCCTCGCTCTCGAAGTAGGGCCGGCGGCGGAGAACGACGTTCTTGATCATGCAGTTCCACACGTTGACCATGATCATGCTGATCGCCAGATACCGCCCGAATTTCTTGTCAAAGGCCCAGTAGATGAGGCCGATCACGGCAAAAATGACCAGCTCCTCGCCGAGGGAGGAAAGCCAGGACAGAACGTGAATGAGGGCGTCCGGGAACACCGACTGGATCCACTCCTCCAGCGCGATCTCCCAGTTGAAGAAAAAGCTGTTGTAAACCATTTCCGAAAGAAGCATGCTGTCATTTCCTTTCCGGCGGCCGTCCTCCCCGTCCGCGTCCCGTCTTCCGGGGAAACCGCCGCCTCTCATTGTAGCACAGACAATCCGCGCATGTTAACCTCCCCCGGAGCAAATTCCGGGGACGGTCCGTCAAATACTTACAGCAAGTGATCTGGGCAATACTGAGGTTTTCAGAAGAAAGATGAGTACACTGAAGAAACAGCCCCGCAAGAACATGTCCGTCGTCATGATGGCGCACTATTTCAGCCTGACCTGGAGAGGCATACTCTTCCTGATCCTGCTGTATCTGTGGATCGCCAACATGATCAGCGGGGAAAAGGTCATCGTCTATCAGTATGAGAAGCACACGGGGATGCTGCTGATCCTGTGGCTGCTCTTCGCCGTCGAAATGGTCTTCCGGCTGTTTCCGTCGGCCATACGGAGCCCCGGGTGTCAGAAGCAGTTCGCCCGGAACTACAGAAAAACAGGGCGGACCGACATCATCATCGCGGACAACCACGCCACGGTGATCGTCGCCCTGATCTGGATCGTCTTCAACGCGGCCTTCGGCGCCCTCCACATGATCGGCGTCCTGAACCGGGACTTCATGCTGCTCCTCTGTTCGGCCTATTCGGTCTGCGATATGATCTGCATCCTGTTCTTCTGCCCGTTCCAGACGTTTTTCTTCCGGAACCGGTGCTGCGTGACCTGCCGCATCTACAACTGGGATTTCGCGATGATCTTTACGCCCCTCTTTTTCGTCCCGGGGCCGTATACCTGGAGCCTGCTGGCGCTGGCGGTGGTCCTGCTGATCCGCTGGGAGGTCACCTTCTACCTGCACCCGGAGCGTTTCTCCGAAAATACAAACAGCTACCTCTCATGCGCCAGCTGTACGGAAAAGCTGTGCCGTCACAAGAGGCAGCTGATCACCCTCCGGGAAAAGATCGACCAGTTCGCCAGGAAGAGAATACAGATGCTGAAAAAAGAATGACAGGGGCGCGTCTCAGAGCGTGAACTGGATCGCGCAGAAGCCCGCGTAGATACAAAGAAGCGCGATTCCCTGCCAGCGGTACAGTTTGCCCTTGATCAGGGCCGGGACCGTCATCAGGAGCATGACGAGCATCATGACCGGCAGCTCCAGCGTGAGGGAGGAATTTCTCCCGAGGAACAGCGCGCCCTGGGGAAGCGGGAACGGAGCGAGCGTGATGGACACGCCGCAGACCAGCACCAGGTTGAACAGATTGGCGCCGATCACGTTGCCCAGGGAGAGGGCCCCGTGTCCCTTCGCCAGAGAGGTGATGGCCGTCACCAGCTCGGGAAGCGACGTCCCGAGGGCCACGAAGGTCAGGGCGATGACGGTCTCCGGGACGCCCAGCGCCTTGGCGATGGCCGTGCCGTTGTCGACCAGGAGGTTCGCTCCCAGGGCGATCAGGGCCGCCCCGGCGACGAGCATGAGAACCACCTTGAGCGTCGGCGTATCCTCCTCCGCCTCCCCGGCGTCCTCCTCATTTTCCGCGGGTCCTTTTTTCATCTGAAGAACCGAGAAAACCATGTAGACGACGAAAATCGCCAGCATGAGAAGGCCGAAGGGACGGCTGAAATTCCCCAGGACGTAGGCGGCGAAGAGATACAGCACCGCCGCGATGAAGAAGAACGAGACCGGCGTCTTCAGCGTCTTCGGGGTCACCTTGCCCGGCCGGACCGCGATCGTGATGGCCGCGATCAGAGCCGTGTTGCAGATGACGGATCCGATCGCGTTGCCGTAGGCGATGGAGCCGATGCCCTTGAGGGCGGACGTCGTCGAGACCATGACTTCCGGAAGCGTCGTCCCGATGGAGACGACCGTCGCTCCGATCAGGAGCTCAGGGAGATGGAACTTCCGGGCGACGGCCGTCGCCCCGTCCACGAACCAGTCTCCTCCCTTAATCAGGAAAACCAGGCCAAGCGCAAAAAGCAGAATATTCGTAATCATTTTTCCCCCATCCGCCGCGGAGGGCGTTTTTTATTTCCGGCGCGGCAGCTGCGTCCGCGAGTGGAGGCCGCTGCCGCCTGTTTCAGGTACGGTACGCGCTCACTGCATGTGCCGTACGCGCTTTTTTCAGATACGGCACGCGCTTATTGCATGTGCCGTACGCGGTTATTTCAGGTACGGCACGCGCTATTTGCATGTGCCGTACGCGCTTTTTTCAGATACAGAACGCGCTATTTGCATGTGCCGTACGCGGTCATTTCAGGTACGGCATGCGGTTATTTCAGATGCAGCAGCCTCATGATGCCGTTCGCGGCGCCCGCCAGATAGGGCTTGAGGCCGATCAGCAGGACGATGGCGACGATGACGGGCAGAATCACCGACATGTAGAAGCGCATCCATTCCGCAATCTTCAGGCCCTTTCCGGTATCCGCCTCCTCCTTGAAGGACTTCCAGCCCCACCCGTACCGCATCGTGCAGAACAGGACGAAGATCAGGGAGCCTCCCGGAAGAAGGAGGTTGCTCACGATGAAGTCCTCGAGATCCATGATTCCCTTGTCCGGTCCCAGCGTCGTGACGCCGGAGAGCACGTTGAAGCCGAGGACGCAGGGAAGCGAAAGGAGGAACAGCGAGACGGTGCACACAATGCCCGTCTTCGCGCGGTTCCAGCCCGTCAGATCCATCAGGCAGGCCATGATGTTCTCAAACACGGCGAGCACCGTCGAGAAGGCCGCGAAGGACATGAACACGAAGAACAGGCTGCCCCAGAGGCGTCCCATGGCCATGTGGTTGAAAATATTCGGGAGCGTCACGAAGATGAGGCCCGGTCCGTATCCCGGCTCCACCCCGTAGGCGAAGCAGGCCGGGAAGATGATCAGTCCCGAGGTGATGGCGACGAAGGTGTCGAGAATGGCGACGTTGATCGCCTCTCCGAACAGGGTGTGCTCCCTGTCGATATAGCTTCCGAAGATCGCCATCGAGCCGATGCCCAGGCTCAGGGTGAAGAAGGCCTGGTTCATGGCCGCGGTGCAGACCTCCCCGATGCCGATGTCCTTCATCTTGGAGAAGTCCGGCTTAAGGTAGAAGGTGAGGCCGGCTTTTCCGCCCTTCAGGAAGATGCTGTTTACGGCCAGCACCACCATGATGACCAGAAGAGCCGCCATCATGATCTTGGTGACGCGCTCAAGGCCGTTCTGGAGTCCGATGGAGCAGACCAGGAAGCCGAAGACCACGACGAACGCGACCGCGATGATCTGGCTTTTGGGGTCCGCCAGCATGCCGCCGAATACGCCCTCGACCTCCTCCGAGGAGGCGCCCGCGAAGGCGCCGGTGACCATTTTCACAAAGTACAGAAGCATCCAGCCGGCGACCGTCGTGTAGAACATCATCAGAATGACGTTGCCGATCATGCAGGCCACGCCGTGCCAGTGCCAGCCCTTCTTTTCGGGCGCGAGGGCCTGGTACATCCGGACCGGGCTCTTCCTGGCCGCGCGTCCCATCGAAAACTCCATGGTCATGACGGGCACGCCCAGAATGATCAGGAAGAACAGGTAGACCAGCACGAAGGCGCCGCCTCCGTTGGCGCCGGTGAGGTACGGAAACTTCCACACGTTTCCGATCCCGATCGCGCATCCCGCGCTCAGCATGATGAAGCCGAGACGGCTTCCCAGTTTTTCTCTTTCCATAACAATCTTTCCCCCTCCGCCGGGATGCCGTTTCACGCCCCGGCCGCTGTATCAGATCCGGATCCGCCGGCTCGCTGCCCGGCCGGTTCCACAAACACAGATTATAAAACAGCGGCGGGATTCTGTCTCGCATTTTTCTGTCTTTTTTCAAATTTCCGGCTTCCGGCGGTGTTCCTGTAGGCAGAGAAGTCCCTGCGGATGTATAATAGACGCAGTTCATCCTGAGCCTCTCCGTGCGGCGGCGCGCCGTCCCGGCTTCCCGCGGCACGGTTTTCGACAAGGAGACT
>CACYDL010000027.1 GCA_902773195.1 uncultured Lachnospiraceae bacterium | reverse complement strand
GCGGCGGGCCGCCGGGGCCATCCTTTCTTTTTGTGTTTTTCGGGAATGGTGAAAGAGAAAGCGGGAAAGAGGACATTCCATGATTGAACTGCAGCAGGTGACCTGCGCCTACGAACCGGGCGCCCCGGTGCTGAAGGATCTTTCCTTCCGGATCGGGGACGGGGAGACCGTCGGCCTCATCGGCCCCAACGGAGCGGGCAAATCCACCGTCATGAAGGTTCTTCTGGGCCTCCTGGAGGCCGGGGGCAAGGTGACGGTGAGCGGCCTGGACGTGACGAAGAAAAATCTCGCGGAGATACGGAAAAGGACGGGCTTTGTGCTGCAGAACTCGGACAGCCAGATGTTCATGCCGACGGTGTACGAGGACATGATGTTCGCGCCGCTGAACTACGGGATGCCGCGGGAGGAGGCCGAGGCGAAGGTCAGCGCGGTGCTGGAAAGAATGGGCCTGTCGGAGCTGAAGCACCGGCACAACCACAGGATCTCCGTCGGGGAGAAGAAGATGGCCGCCATCGCCGTGGTGCTGGCGATGGAGCCGGAGACGATCCTGATGGACGAGCCCACCTCCGCCCTGGATCCCTTCAACAGGCGCCTCGTGATCCGGACCATCCGGGACATCCCCGGGACGAAGCTGATCTCTTCCCACGATCTGGATATGATTCTGGATACCTGCGGCAGGGTCATTCTTCTGTCCGGAGGGAGGATCGCCGCGGAGGGACCCGCCCGGGAAATCCTGTCGGACAGGAAGCTGCTGGAGGCAAACCGGCTGGAGCTGCCGCTGTCGCTCTCCGGCGGAAGAGACTGAGGACGGCGGAAAAACCGGATGTCCGCCGGCGGCAGGCGTCAAAGCCGGCGGAGGGCATTAAAGCCGGCGGAAGGCATTAAAACCGGCGGCAGGTTTCAAAACCGGCGGAAGAAACAGGAAAAAGGCAGCAGAAACGGAAACCATCGGATTTCGGGAGGAAATCGATCATGCAGTACGGATATTTCGACGACGCAGCGAGAGAGTACGTCATCACCAGACCGGATACGCCCGCTCCCTGGGCGAACTATCTGGGGTCCCCGGCTTACGGAGCCCTGATCTCCGGCAACGCCGGCGGCTACAGCTTTGTGAAGTCCGGCGCGGACGGGAGAATTCTCCGCTATCATTTTGACGGCTCGGATACGCCCGGCCGGTACATCTACCTCCGGGACAACGGGGACGGCGACTACTGGTCCGCGTCCTGGCAGCCGGTGGGGAAGGATCTCTCCGTCTACGGCAGCGAGTGCAGGCACGGCCTGGGCTATACCGTGATCTCCGCAGACTACCGCGGCATCCGGAGCGAGGCGTCCTACTACGTGCCGAAGGGAGAGACCTATGAGGTCTGGGCCCTTTCGCTGAGAAACGATTCCGACCGGCCGCGGGAGCTGACCGTCACCGGATACGCGGAGTTCACCAACCACAGAAACTATGAGCAGGACCAGGTGAACCTCCAGTACTCCCGCTTTATCACGAGAACGGCCTTCCGGGGCGACAGGATCGCTCATCTCGTCCACGGAAATCTCGACGGGATCGACATTTCCGGGAATAAGGACGGAAACGAGGTGGAGGAGCGCGTCTTCGCGCTGGCAGGCGCGCCGGTTTCATCCTTCTGCGGCGACAGGGACGCCTTCCTCGGACCATACCGGAGCTACGCGAATCCCGCGGGCGTCGAGAGGGGAGACCTCGGCGGGGAGATGAATTACAACGAATACGGCTGCGGCGCGCTCTCGGCCGTGATCCGGCTTCTCCCCGGGGAGACGGCGGACCTGGCCTTCCTGCTCGGCGCGAAGAACGACGGGGAGATCCGGGAGATCATCGGGCGCTATACGGCGGCGGAAAACGGCGCCCTGCGCCGGACCGTATCGGAGGAGATCCGGGCGCTTCGGGAAGAGTGGGAGGAGCGCCTGGGGGCGTTCCGCGTGAAGACGCCGGATCCGGCCTTCGACACGATGATCAATACCTGGAACGCCTATAACTGCTTTATGACCTTCACCTGGTCCAGGGCGGCCTCCTTCGTCTACTGCGGGCTCAGGAACGGCTACGGCTACCGCGACACGGTGCAGGACATCCAGGGCGTGATCCATCTCGCCCCGGAGGCGGCGAAGGAGAAGCTCCGCTTCATGCTGTCCGCCCAGGCGGACAACGGCGCGGGCCTGCCCCTCGTCCGGTTCACCCACAACGCGGGACACGAGGACACGCCCGACGACGCCTCCTACGTGAAGGAGACGGGGCATCCCGCCTACCGCGCGGACGACGCCCTGTGGCTCTTCCCGACGGTGTGGAAATACGCGGCGGAGACGGGGGACACGGCCTTCCTCGACGAGGTGGTGCCCTACGCCAACAGGGGAGAGGACACCGTCTACGACCATCTGAAGCGGGCGCTGGAGTTCTCGATGAACCACCTGGGACCCCACGGGATGCCGGCCGGCCTCTACGCCGACTGGAACGACTGCCTGAGGCTGGGCGCCGCGGGCGAGTCGACCTTCGTGGCCTTCCAGTACTATTACGCGATGACGGTTCTGAGGAAATTTGCGGCCTTCCGGAAGGATTCGGAGTACGAGGCGTTCCTCGCCGCGAAGCAGAAGGACCTGCGGGAGCTTGTCGCCGGGCTCTGCTGGGACGGGGACCGCTTCATCCGGGGCTTCCGGGAGGACGGCGCCGTGATCGGAAGGAGAACCGATCCGGAGGCCTCCATGTGGCTGAACCCCCAGAGCTGGGCCGTGATCAGCGGTCTGGCGGACGAAGAACAGAGGGAGAAGGCGCTTGGGAGCGTGGACGCCCTTCTCAACACCAGATACGGGGCGCTCCTGATGGATCCGCCCTACAGGGAGCACGGCTTCGACGGCGCCCTCATGCAGATCTATAACGCGGGGGTGAAGGAGAACGGGGGAATCTTTTCCCAGTCCCAGGGGTGGCTGATCCTGGCGGAGGCCCTCGCCGGCCACGGCGGGCGCGCCTACCGCGTCTACCGGGAGAACTGTCCGGCGGCGCAGAACGGGGAGGCGGAGATCCGCCGGATGGAGCCCTACTGCTACGGCCAGTTCACGGAAGGGCGGACCAGCCCCCACTTCGGGCGTTCCCACGTGCACTGGCTGACGGGAACCGCCTCGACCGTCATGGTAGGGTCGGTGGAAGGAATTCTCGGAATGAGGCCCGATCTGGAAGGAATCCGGATTGATCCCGCGATTCCCCCGGAATGGGAGGGACTTGAGATCCGCAAATCATTCCGGGGAAGCGTACTTCACATCGTGGTCGAAAATCCGGACCATGTCGAGTCCGGCTGCGCCGTCCTCGAGCTGAACGGAAGGAAAATGAGGGACAACTATATCCCCGCGGCGGACCTCCGGCAGGAAAATGAGATCCGGCTCGTCATGGGGCGCGCCGCGAGGCCGTGACCTGTCAGATCTTCTCGAGCTTGATCAGGTTGGTGTTGCCGGACTGGCCGTTGGTGATGCCGCCGGTGATGATGATGGTGTCGCCCTTGCTGAGGTTCATGACGTCCGCCGCGAGCTTCTTCGCGGTGTAGAACAGAACCTCGGTGGAGGGCAGCATCTCGCACATCATCGGCGTGACGCCCCAGGAGAGGGCGAGCTTGCGCCAGGTGTGTTCGTCCGTGGTGAGACCGATGATGTCCACCGGCGCGCGGAAGCGCGAGACCATGCGGGCGGTGACGCCGGAGATGGTGCAGGCGACGATGACGCTGGCCTTGAGGTCGATGGCCATGCCGCAGGTGGAGTGGGAGATCGCGTCGATCTCGTTCTTGATCAGGAATTCGTTGTCGTGGAAGAGGCGGTCGTAGGGGATGTTGTTCTCCGTCGCCTCGGCGATCTTCGCCATGGTCTGTACCGCCAGCACCGGGTACTCGCCCGCCGCCGTCTCTCCGGAGAGCATCACCGCGCTGGTCCCGTCGTAGACGGCGTTCGCCACGTCGGACGCCTCGGCGCGGGTCGGCCGGGGACTGTGGATCATGGACTCGAGCATCTCGGTGGCCGTGATGACGCGCTTGCCCAGCATCCGGCAGGAGGAGATCAGCTGCTTCTGCATGCCGGGGAGCTTCTCGAAGGGAACCTCGACGCCGAGATCGCCGCGGGCGACCATGACGCCGCTGCAGGCCGAGCAGATGCTCTCGATGTTGTCGTAGCCGGTCTGGTTCTCGATCTTGGCGATCAGCTCGATCTTTTCCCCGCCGTTCGCGTCGAGGAAATCCTGGACGTCCTGGAGATCCTGCCGGACCGAGACGAAGGAGCAGGCGATGAAGTCGATGTCGTTCTGAATGCCGAAGAGAATGTCGGCCTTGTCCTGGTCCGAGAGATAGGTCTGGCGGATGTGCTTCCCGGGGAAGCTCATGCTCTTGCGGTCGGAGAGAACGCCGCCGATGACGACCTCCGTGCAGATCTCCGTGCCGGTGGCGGAGACGACCCGGAAGTTCATGAGTCCGTTGTTGAGGAGGATGGTGTCCCCCGGCTCAAGCTCGCCGGGAAGGCCCTTGTAGCTGACGGAGACGCGGCTCTCGTCGCCGGTGACGTCCTCCGTCGTGAACACAAACGGATTTCCCGCCTCGAGGGAGACCTTGCCGTTGGCGAAGGTGCCGATCCGGTATTCGGGTCCCTTGGTGTCCAGCATGATGGCGATCGGGAGATTCATCTCGGCGCGTACCTTCTTGATTCTGTCGATGCGCGCCTGGTGCTCCGGATGGGTGCCGTGGGAGAAATTGAGCCTGGCCACGTTCATTCCCGCGCGGGCGAGCTCCTTCAGCATCTCCTCGGTGTCGCAGGCAGGTCCGATGGTGCAGATAATCTTGGTTTTTCTCATCGATATTTACCTCCGGAAATAGGCCGTCCCCGGGCCCTTCGGCCCCGGACGGAGAGTGGGCTTTCTTTGCGGTCCGCTGCGGGTCTGCCCCGTTCTCTTTCAGTATAATGCAGAGGGACGGGACGGGCAAGGGACACTGCGGCGAAAGGCGCTTTTCGCGCGGACGCTTTCCGGCCCGGGAGGAAAGAAACGTCTGCCCGGAGAGGCGCCTCCGGGAGCAGATGAAAGACGTGCCCCCGGGAGCGGACGAAAGACTTGACAAAAGCGCTTTCATCCATTAAAATCCTTCTTCAGTTAGCAAATGCGATGACGGCACTATGCGAACTGACCACCACTTCAGAGAGCCGGCGGCTGGTGCGAGCCGGTGTGAGTGCGGCGAGCAGTCTCATGCCAGAGCAGATTTCCTGAAGGACCGACGCTATTCCGGGAGACACCGGCGGGCGGCGGACTGCGTAGGGGGATCCGGAGGGCCCCGTAACCAAGGCCGGGCGCTTAATGGAGCGCCGAAGAGAGGCTGCTTTCGGGCAGCAATCCGGGTGGTACCGCGATCAGATCGTGCATCTAGTCGTCCCGGAGGTCAGATATGCGTCTGAGCCTCCGGGACGTTTTTTATCCCCGGAGCCTCCCGCGAAGCCGTCGGAGAAGCCGCGGCGCGGGAAGCAGACAGGATCTTTGCCTCCTCCCGCGGCGGCGGGGAGGCCTCAAGAGCGTTCACATCAGAGAGAAAGGAATGCAATCATGAGAACACTGAAATTCATCGACATGACACTGAGACAGGCAAGCAGCGCGCGCGGAAGGGAACTGTCCTTCAAGGAGAAGCTGGAGATCGCCCGCAGCCTTGACCGGCTCAGGGCGGATACGATCGAACTGGCGCCGATCTCCGGGAGCAAGGCGGACCAGCTCGCCAACCGCACCATCGCCTCCATGGTGGTCACCCGGATCTCAGCCGCTGTCGATATCGCCGCCGGAAACGTGGAGGAGACCTGGGAGAGCGTCCGCACCGCGAAGAAGCCCAAGCTCAACATCATCGCGCCCGTCTCCACCGTCCAGATGGAATATACGTGCCACCGGAAGGCGCCCGCCATGCTGGAGGCCATCGCCGACCAGGTGAAAAAGGCCCGCTTTTACAGTGAATTCGTGGAATTCTCCGCCGTCGACGCCACCCGCGCCGAGCCGGAGTTTCTGTATCAGGCCCTGAACACGGCGGTGGAAGCCGGGGCCAACAAGATCACGGTCTGCGACACCGCCGGCGTCATGATGCCGGACGAGTTCGGCGCTTTTGTCGGAGGCGTCATGGAGAACGTCCCCGGCCTCGCCGACATCGAGCTCTATGTGGAGGTCAGCGACGCCATGAACATGGCCCTCGCCTGCGCGGCGGCGGCGGTTCAGAGAGGCGCCGCGGGCGTGAAGTGCACCGTGCTTCCCAACGGCTATCCGACGATCGAGGAGCTGGCGAAGTTCGTGGAGGTGAAGGGAAATGACCTGGATCTCTCCACCGGCGTCCGCCTGACGGAGCTCCACCGCGTCGTGGGACAGCTGGGCCGGATCCTCGAGCCGGAGCCGGAGGAAACCTCCCGCTTCTCCAACGTCGCCCTCGGCGACGCTTCCGGGGTCTGCCTGGACGGAAACGACGAGATCGGCGACGTGATCCGCGTCGTCCGCCAGCTCGGCTACGACCTCACCGAGGAGGACAACGCCAGGGTCTACGAGGCCTTCCTCTCGGTGGCGGAGAAGAAGCATTTCGTGGGAACGAAGGAGCTCGACGCCATCGTCGCGAGCTCCGCGATGCAGGTCCCCTCGACCTATAAACTGAAAAATTACGTCATCAACAGCGGAAATGTGATCACGGCCACCGCCAACATTCTCCTCGAGAAGGACGGCCGGGAGATCCGCGGCGTGGGAATCGGGGACGGCCCGATCGACGCGGCCTTCCAGGCCATCGAGCAGATCATCGGCCATCACTACGAGCTCGACGATTTCCAGATCCAGACCGTGACGGAGGGCAGGGACGCCATGGGAAGCGCCCTCGTCAAGCTCCGCGCGGGCGGAAGGGTCTATTCCGGCAACGGAATCTCCACCGACATCATCGGCGCGTCGATCCGCGCGCATCTCAGCGCTCTCAACAAGATTGTGTACGAGGAAGCCTGAGGGACGCGGGGAAGACCCTACGGGCGGAACGAATGACGAAGGCTCCGGGGCGCGGCAGCGGCCGGCCCGGAGGGCACTACAGGAGGACGTTTATTTTGAAGCTTTCATTTTCAATGCAGAACTGGAATCAGCAGACCTGGGAAGAATTCTGCGACGTCGCCGTCTGCACGCGCATGCAGGGCATCGAGCTTTTTGATATCAGGGGACCGGTATTTCAGGGGAAGACGAGCCCCGTCAACCCGGACCGCTCGGCTTCCGTGAGGAGGGACCTGATCGGCAGGGGGCTTTCGATCCCGTGCATCGGGACGGTCAGGGATTTCACGGATCCGGCGTTCCCGGACGAATTTTCCGAGTGCCTGGAGGCGGCCGTCAATCTCGGGTCGGACTATATCGCCATCCACACGGAAGAGACGGATCAGGACGTCTGCGGGGCGGCCCTCGGCCGTCTGCTCGGGACCGTCGAGGACACGCCGGTCACGATCCTGGTGGAGACCGCCGGCGCGCTGGGGGAAACGGGACGTCTGCGGGACCTTCTGAACCGCTTCTCGGACGACCGCCTCGCGGCGGTCTGGGACATGTACACCACCTCGGTCCTGGCCGGCGAGGATGCGGAGACCACCATCTCCAATCTCGGCGCCTACGTCCGCCACGTCCACATCCACGACTTCCGGAAGGAGGACGGGGCGATCGCGCCGGAGCTCATCGGCGAGGGAAGCCTCCCGATACCGGACCTGATGAACGCCCTGCGGTCCGTCAACTACGACGGCTTCGTCTCCCTCGAGTGGGATCCCTCCTGGGCGGAGGGCCTCGAGGACATCGAGATCATCCTGACGCACTTCGAGAACGCCATGAAGCCCTACGGGGATACCCGGAGGGGAAAGAAGCACCTGTACTGGAGCGGCCGTCACGTGGGGCGCTACGTCTGGAAGAAGGGCGCGCTGATCGACAAGACCTTCCCCCAGGTGCTGGACACGATGGTGGAGGAGTTTCCGGATCAGACCGCGATCCGCTTCACGACGCTGGATTACACCAGGACCTACGCCGAGTTCCGCGACGACGTGGACGAATTCGCGCGGACGCTGGTGTCCCTGGGCGTCAGGGCAGGCTCCAAGGTGACGATCTGGGCGACCAACGTCCCCCAGTGGTTCCTGACCTTCTGGGCCGCCACCAAGATCGGCGCGATCCTCGTGACCATGAACACGGCGTACAAGATCCACGAGGCGGAGTACCTGCTCCGCCAGTCCGACACCCACACGCTGGTCATGATCGAGGGCTACCGGGATTCCAACTACAAAAAGATCATCGACGAGCTCTGCCCGGAGCTGCGCGACAACAGGCCGGGCCGGCCCCTTCACAGCCGCCGCCTGCCGTTCCTGAGAAACGTCATCACCGTGGGCTTCCGCATGCCGGGGGCGCTGACCTGGGAGGAGTCCCTGGAATACGCGTCCAGAACGCCGGTGGAGGAGATCCGCAGGATGGCCGCCGCGGTGAGCGTCAACGACGTCTGCAACATGCAGTACACCTCCGGCACCACGGGCTTCCCCAAGGGCGTCATGCTGACCCACTACAACGTGGTGAACAACGGCAAGTGC
>CACYDL010000026.1 GCA_902773195.1 uncultured Lachnospiraceae bacterium | reverse complement strand
GTATAATAGACGCAGTTCATCCTGAGCCTCTCCGTGCGGCGGCGCGCCGTCCCGGCTTCCCGCGGCACGGTTTTCGACAAGGAGACTGTTATGAGCGAAAGAAAAAGAGCACGGCGTACGGAGCGTCTTTCCGGGCGTTCCTCGGAGCGTCTTTCCGGGCGCTCTTCCGAAGGTCTTTCCGGGCGTTCCTCCGGCGAGACGCGGAGGAGGCGCCGTTCCGCGGAAGACGCGGAATACAGCGCGGCGGAGCCCGCAGGAAGAAAGAAGCGCAAGGCCTCGACCGGCGCCTCCCGGGACAAAGCCCGGCAGAGGCAGCGGCGCGAGGCGGCGCAAAGAAGAAAGCAGCAGGTGCGCCGCCAGAGAAGAATCCTGGCCGCCTGTCTGGCGGTTCTCGCCCTGGTTGTGGCGATTCTCGCTGTCCGAAGCGCCCGCCGGCCGGCGGTATCGGGAGGCGGCGCTTCCGCCGGGGCCTCCGGGAACGCGGCGCAGCAGATTCCGGCAAGCGCCTCCGCCGGCGCGGGAAACGTCGCGCAGGCCGGTCCCGGGACGCCGGAAGTCCTTTCCGCCGCGGAGCCCGTCGTCTCCGTCGCGGAATCCGCGGAGGAGATCCCCGAGGACCGCGCCAGACCCGCGGATCTCCCGGACATCGACGTCACCAGCTGGGAATTCATTCTCGCGAACCCGACCCACTCGATCTCGGACTACGAGCCGGAGGTCGCCGACGTGGAGGGGATCCAGGTGGATTACCGCATCGAGGACGCCATGAACGCCATGGTCGCGGCGACCAGGGACGCGGGGTGCAGCGTCTATCTGTCCTCCGGCTACCGGGATTACTACACCCAGGAATACCTCTTCGAGCGCAAGGCCGAGGAGTACGGGGAGGAGGAAGCGGCGAGGATCGTCGCGAGACCGGGAACCAGCGAGCATCAGACCGGCCTTGCCGCCGATATCACGGAGGAATACTACGCGGAGAAGGACCGCAGTCTGGAAGATACGGAAATGTATCAGTACATGAGCGCCCACTGCCACGAATACGGCTTCATCGTGCGCTTCCCCGACGGCAGGGAGGACGTCACGGGGATCATGTACGAGCCCTGGCACTTCCGCTACGTCGGCGTCCCGGCCGCGACCTACATCATGGAGCACGACCTGACGCTCGAGGAATTCCTCGCCTATTACGGGGTGGAGTGACGGCCCGGCCGCCGGAACACGGCACTTTTGTGACAGGACCGTTCTTCGCTGGGACGCAGGATACCCCTGCAGGAAATTTCCGCGAAGAAACCCTAAAAAACCGGCGGTGCGCAGGCACCGCCGGTTCTGTCTTTTCCTGTCCTTTTCGGGTTATAGGACTCCTTTTCAGTTGTATCCGCTCCGCCCGGCCCGCTCTTTATGCCGTGGCAGGCGGCGCCTCCCGAGACGCTCCCCGGACGCTTCTGCCGCGCGGATTGCGTCATCACTTTTTCTCAGCACATCACGGCGAAGCTGGGAGGGAACAGTCTGCCCGAGTCCCCGCTGAGAGATTCGGTCAGAGACTGAAGGATCTCCGTTCCGGAAGCGCTCTGCGACGGATCGTCCCCGTCGGAAAACAGATCGGTGACCGGCTCGGCGATTTCCTCCGCGACGGATTCCACAACGGATTCCGCCTGCTCCAGCGCATCGCCTGCTGCCTGGACGACGCCGGCCGCGCCTTCCTGCACGTCCTCCGCGATGGATTCCACCGTGGATTCCACGGCCGCTCCCGCGGCGCCCGCCAGCGCGGCGGCCTCCTCCGCGGCGTTTTCGACGGTCGACTCGACGCCTCCGAAGATCGCATCTGTCTCCTCCGTCACTTCCTCGGCGGCCGACTCAAGCGCTTCCGCGGTACCCGCAGCAGCGGCATCCGCCTCTTCCGTCACTTCCTCGGCGGCCGACTCCAGCGCCTCCGCGGCGCCCGCAGCAGCGGCATCCGCCTCTTCCGTCACCTCTTCGGCGGCCGACTCCAGCGCCTCCGCGGCTCCCGCAGCAGCGGCGTCCGCTTCTTCCGTCACTTCCTCAGCGGCCGACTCCAGCGCTTCCGCGGCTCCCGCAGCAGCGGCGTCCGCCTCTTCCGTCACCTCTTCGGCGGCCGACTGCAGCACCTCCGCGCCTCTCGCGGCGGCGTCTGCCTCTTCCGTCACTTCCCCGGCGGCCGATTCCAGTGCTTCCGCCACGGCCCCGGCGCTCTCCGCGGCCGCCTCCGCAGCGGCTTCCACCGCCGCTTCCGCTTCTCCCATGACAGCCGCGGCGCCTGCCGCCGCTTCCGCTGCCATTCCGGAGACCTCCGCGCTCTCCACGACGGACATCGCGGCGGACGCCGTATCTTCCGTCTCAGTCTCCGCGAGCCCGCCCGCAGGCGCGGCCGGAGCCGTCTCCCCGGCGGCCTCCGCGACGGAGGCGGCGGATTCCGTTCCTGCCGGCTCCGCGATCTCCTCGACGATCGTCACCCGGGACTCGGCGGCCTCCGGAATGCTCTCGACGACGCTTTCGGCCATGCTCTCGGCCATGCTCCAGGTCTCAGGCTCCTCCTCGGGTTCCTCTTCCACGGGGGCGTCGCCCACCGCCGTAAAGCCGAAGTCCTCGATGCTGCATCCGAGCTCCGGATGATATTCCAGGAAGGAGCGGAACTCCTCGAAGCAGCCCTTCACGCCGTTGTTAAACATCTTCTGCATCGAGGGATTGACTTCCATTCCCTCGAGGTTCGACTCGAAGGAGTCGACCGTGACCGCCGCGCCCCTCTGGTATTCCGCCAGGGAGATCGCGCTCTTCATGGTCGCCTTCACGGGATAGCCGAACACCTCGACCTGGTTGTCCTGGACGATCTCGGCCGTCTCGATATTGCCGTATCCCAGATTGAGATAGGTGGTGTAGTTGACGTCCACGTCGACGCTGTCCATGTTAACCGCGTCGCGGTAGCAGAGGACGAGATCCTCGTCCATGGTGCCGATGGCGAAGCTGTGCTCTTCATCGATATCGCGGATCTTCGCGACGGGATCGCCCCCTTCACCCTCGGTGCTGTTCGCCTTGACGTAGGCGGCCACCGCGTCGACCGATTCCTTCTGGATATCGATCAGATCCTTGACGTTGACGCTGCACGCGTCCGTGATCCCGTTGTTCGTCGTGACCGTGATCTCGCAGTTTCCGCTGCCGAGCGCGGTGACGAGACCGTTTTCGTCGACCGACGCCACCGCCTCGTCGGTGGTGGCCCAGGTGACCGTCTTGTTTTTGGTGGTCTCCGGAAGGATCTCGTAGGTGAGCTGATTCGTATCGCCGACGATGAGCTCCAGCGCGTTCGTCCCGAGATGAATCTCGTGGGCGATGAAATGCTTTTTATAATACCGTACGGCAAAGATCGCGATCAGGGCGGCGGCCAGAAGAACGATCACCAGGATGATCGGCCATTTTCTGCGCTTCTTTTCGGGGGGAAGATCGTCGTCCCCCGGAATCGAAGACACCACGGGCTCTTCTTCGGCCGGGACGGCTTCCGGCTGCTCCGGATTCTCACCGCCGAAGGACTCCTCTTTGGAGTTCCACCCTTCTTCCCCGGAGGCCCCGGTGGCCTGAAGGATCGAATCGTCCTCCATCCCGGCGCCGCAGTTCGGACAGACACTCTGCGTACCATTGAGTTCGTAACCACAAGTCGGACACTTCATCTGCTCTACCCTCTTAATAATTATATTGCCTTACGTTGCCTCTTCCGTCCGCCCGGGGCGTCCGGAAAAATCTTTTCTCCCTGATATCACATTATCTCACAAAATGTTCAATAACTCCATACGTTCTTTTCGTCATTCTGCCACTGCCCGGGAGACTCCGCCGGGCCTCTTCCTGCCGATCCTGCCGAAATTTCCCGAATTCAACAAAGTTTAGTTTCCGTTCCGGCCGGATCGTCCATATGTTGTGGCTCCCCGGACCGCGGCTCCGGGGGATTTCCGGCCGGGCCGGACGGGTATTCGGCCCCGGAGCCGCTTCTTAAATGAGCATATACTCACTTTTTGGGCAGAGGAGTGCCCCGGCAGCGAGCTGCCGGGGCGATTATTATGAAAAATCGATGTGAGGTTTCGCTCACATTGCTGGCACCTTATACCCTCTTCCTGTTCTGTCAGAAGATAGTTTAGCACATTTTCCCAGAAAATGCACCGGCAATGCGGCTTTTTACATCATTTTCGTATAAATATCCCAGTTGTGTTTTGCGATCCTTGTGCAGATTGTACATAGATTTACAGATTCGAGAAGAGATTTTCCAGTGCTTCTGCCGCTTTTCCGATGAGGGATCCCGCCTCGTCGTCGGAAATGCCGAACTCCGACAGGTCCAGGCCGTTCTCCTTCGCCTTCTCATAGAGGTCGGAGAGCTGCTCCCCGAGCACCTTCGGGTCCAGGTTGAGCGCCTTGATGCCCTTCATCACGCCGATCAGGCGGTCCTTCTGCTCCTCGGTGATCTCCAGCTCCAGCTGTCCGGCGATCTCGTCGATGGCGTCGCGGATGTCCTCCTCGGTGCGGAGATCGTTGTTCAGGACTACCTCCTTGACCGCGGCGATCAGCTGCGCCGCCTTGTCCGGATCACCGGTGAGCTCGCCGATCAGCCTGGCGAGATCCAGCTCGCCCGCCGCCTCCGCGATCACCTCCGGATCCAGCGCCAGACCGTTCATCTTGGAGTAGGCCGCCATCGCGCCCACCAGCGCCGTCGTGCCGCTGACCGGCACCGGGGAAGCCACCACGATGTCCGCGTCCACCACGCCCGCCGTCGCGAGGGCGTTGGCGTACATGGCCTCGTTTACGTCCGTGACGTTGTGCGTCGTCACGCGGATGCCGTATCCCTTCTCGCGTCTCACCACCTTGCAGGAGGAGAAGGCGCCGGTTCCCACCGCTCCGCCGTCCATGGCGCCGGTGAGGTATCTGCACTCGTCCTCATTCGTCACAAGGACGGAGGTGTCTTCATTGATCATGTCCCGGTCCACGCCGAACAGAGCGAGGATCTCGTCGGTCTCGCTGCCCGAAAGATCGGCGCCGAGAGAGACGTACGGCGTATCGAACTCCGCGAGAGCAGCCACGGGGGAAAGCACCGTCGTAAGAGCCGTGCACGCCGCGACGAAAAGCGTAATCTTAGCGTATTTCATGAGAGAACTTCCCTCCTTCCGTTCATAATCGCAAATCAATGGAAATTATATCGCAGAGAGGGAAATTTGCAAGGTGCTTTTTATTAAATATTTCTTAAATGTTACAGTTTTGTAAACTCTGTCAAATTTTCGCCGGATGCCTCCCCGCCTATTTGACTCTTCTGAATGAAAAAATGGGGTTCCGGCGCGTTTTTTTCGCCGGAACCCAAAAAATACAGGGGTCGGACGCCTTCCGCCGGGGGCGGGCGGCGCCGTCCTTCTCTCCGGCCGCGAACCGCGCCGGAGACGAATTCATTACAGCTCTTTTACGGCCGCGCGCCTCTGAGGTCCGTCAGCGCGTCGGCCGCGGCGGCAAATTCCGCGAGAGAGAGCCTCTCGCCGCGGATATCCGGATCGATCCCGGCGGCCGCCAGGGCCGAAGCCGCCTGCTCCTTCGTAAAGTCGAGGCCGCTTCCCGAGGACAGCCCGTTGATCAGCTTCTTTCTCCTCTGATTGAAGGAGGCCCTGATCAGGGCGAACATCAGCTTCTCGTCCTTCACCGCGACGGGCGGGGCGTCATATTTCTCCAGATGGATCACGGCGCTGGTGACGCCGGGCTGGGGAATGAACGCGGAGGGCGGGACCTCCCTCACCACGACCGGATCCGCGTAGTACTGCACGGCGAGGGACAGGGCGCCGTAGTCCTTCGTCCCGGGGGACGCCTTCATGCGGTCGGCGACCTCCTTCTGGACCATGAAGGTCATGCCGGAGATGGGCGCGCCGCCCGTCAGCAGCGACAGGATGACCGGCGTCGTGATGTAATAGGGAAGGTTGGCGGCCGCCTTGATGGGCCTGCCCCCGTTCTCCCGGCGCACGATCTCCGCCACGTCCGTCTTCAGAATATCGCCCTCCGCCAGCGTCACGTTTTTCCACCCGGCAAGGGTGTCCTCCAGCACGGGGAAGAGCGAGCGGTCGATCTCGACGGCGTACACCCGTCCCGCGGCGGACGCGAGGTACTGGGTCAGCGTGCCGATGCCGGGGCCGATCTCCAGGACGAAGTCCTCCGGGCCGATGCCCGCCGCTCTCACGGTGTCCTCCAGGACCTCCGGGTCCACGAGAAAATTCTGTCCGTATTTCTTTTTCGCGGAAATGTGATGGTTCCGAAGAACCGCCGCCGTGTAGGCCGGTTTTCCGAGATATGGTTCCATAGGCCGGTCTCCCTCCGTGTCGTTCTGTCCGCGCCGTCTCCGTCCGCGGAAGACGCGTGTCGTTATCCCCGCGCCGTCTCCGCCCGCGGAAGACGCGTGTCGTTATCCCCGCGCCGTTCTCCGTCCGCGGAAGATGCGCGTCGTTCTGTCCGCGCCGTCTCCGTCCGCGGAAAAAGCAGCTCCCCGCCCGTCTCCGGGAAGGGAGCTGCCGTCGCTGTCCGTTCAGCCGCCTGCCTGCGCGGGCGGGATTCAGAAGCTGAAGTCCTTCTCGCGGAGGACCACCTTTCCGCCTTCCTTCTCCGCCTTTCCGAAGCGGAACTTGCGGCTGCTTCTGTCGATGGCCTTGTCGATCATCTCGCGCACCATTCCGATGGTCACCGGCTCCGCGTCCTTCTGGTTGTCGCCGATCATCGTGTAAAGGGCGAGGGTCGCCATCTCGTCGAGCTTGTAGCCCTCGTCGTCGGCGTAGATCTTGCCGAAGGAGACCAGCTCGTCGTTGGTGAACACCGGCACCGTGATGGTGCTCGTGAATTTCGCGGCGAAGCCAGGATGGGTCTCGAGCATCCTGAGAAGATCGTCCCGCTCGTCCTCGAGGATGACGATCAGGTCGTCGGTGCGGAATTCCATCGCCTGGTTGAGCTTCGCGATGGCGTCGTCGCTGAGGGCGCCGGCCGCCTCGATGATGAGGAAGCCTCCGGCGAGCTTCTTGACCACCGCGGCCGGGTTCTTCTGATTGAAGTCCTCCGCGACGATCTTCGCCATGCGGACCGCCTTGAGGCCCAGATGCATGCCGACGATCCGGACCAGGCTCTCGGCCAGTCTCGTCTTGCCCGAGCCCATTCTTCCCATGATGAGCACGTTGCCGCTCCGGGAGGTCCGGTCGCCGCAGTTGTTGTGGATATCCGCGACGGCCGAGGTGATCTGGTAATCGACGCCCGGGATCTGGGCGAAATAGGACAGGGCCTTCTTCTCCATATCCGTGAGGAGTCTTCCTTCCACGGGGATCTCCGTGAAATACTCCGGAACCTCGGCGATGGCCTCGATCGGGTCGGCGCCGCCGGCGGCGGGGGTTTCATCGATCCTGTTGAGATTCATAAGCACCTCCTGCGGAGCTTCCTCGGGAATCTCCGGCACGTCTTCCTCTTCCGCGGGAAGCTCGCCGGCCGGCTCCGCTCCGTATCCGGCCTCCGGTCCGGCAGACGCGGCGGCCGTGTCCTCTGTCTCGTCGTAGACGCCCCCGTGGGCCTCGATGACCGCTTTCCTCGCGGCCTTCTCCGGAAGGACGTCCGGAAGAGGCGCGTCCTCGCGGTTCTCGCTCTCGGCCTGCCCGGCGAGCACTCTGTCAAGCTCGTCCTTGATGTGGAACTCCCTGGTGAGGCCGAGGGATTCGTCGGTCTCCCTGGCGTAGAGGCTGCTCCGGTCCTCCTTCTCCTCCTGCTCTCCGGCCGTGAAGGACTCCGGCGCTTCCGGCTCGGAAGCCGCCTCCTCGTCCGCCGCGGTGACCGCGTCGTCGATGTAATAGTGGTCGATCCTGGCCGCGATGCTGTTCTGGATCTCGTCGGCGCCCGGGATCGGGATTTCCTGCGGGATGGTGCCCGTGTTGATGTTCAGGTGCAGCGGCTTCTCCGCCTGCTCCTCCTCGATGGTGTCGGCCATCGTGTACCGGCCCGAGGCCACCTCGCTGGCAAAGGCGCTGCCCGTCTCCGCGAACAGCTTGTCGAGGTCGAGCTCCCCGAGATCCGGGGCGGCGGACGCCTCCGCGCCATCGGTTCCGGCGGTCCCGTCCGGGACGCTTCCGGCGCCGGCCGTCTCCGCCGGGATCTCCCCGGCTTCTCCGGCAGCCTGCGCGCCGCCGGCCGTTTCCTCCGGCCTCTCCACCGCGGCCTGCGCCAGGTCCTTCGCGGTCTCCGCGGCCTCCTGCAGCGCTTCCCCGGCCTCGCCGGCCTCCTTGCGGATCTCGCTCCAGACGCCGCCGGCCGTCTCATCCACCGACTTCCATGCGTCCTCGGCGGCGGTCTTCACGCCCTCCTCCGCCCGGGACAGAGCCTCGCCGGCCGCCTCCGCGGTCTCCGCGGCGGCCTCTCCCGCGGCGTCAGCGGCTGCTTCCGCCTCTTTCGCCGTCGCGGCCGCGCTCACGCTGCCTTCCTCGATCAGGTCGGCGGCAAAGCCGAGCTCCTCTTCGGCGGCCTCTCCCGCCGCGGCGCTCACCTGCTGCGCGACGGATTCCTCCAGGTCGGCGGCGAAGCCGATCGCTTCGCCCTCCACGCCGGTGCGGATCTCCTCCGCCGCGATCTCCCCGCCGGCGGCCTCAGAAGCTTCCGGCGACACGGACGGGATCTCTTTGTCCTCCGCGCCGACGCTCTCACCGGCACGGCGGATTCCCGAGAAGACGGCCTTCAGGCCTCCCAGGATCCGGTTCGGCTTCTTCTCGGCAGGTTCCTTCTTCTTTTCTTCCCGCACCGCCGCTCTCTCTTCTTCCGGGGCGGCTGTCACGGTCTCGCTTCTCTCGCTCGCCGCAAGTCCCGCGGCGGCGGTGTCCATCTTGGAAATGGCCTCCTCGGCGCTCACCTTCGGCCTGGACTCCTCGTCCTCGTCGTCGATCTCGCGGACCGCTTTTTCCACGATCTCCACGGGATTGAGCTCTCTCACCTCGTCGGCGGGAGACGCCGCGGGCGCCTCTTCCCCGGAGGCCTCGCCGGCCGGCGCGCTCTGGGCGGCAGCCGCTCTCTCCGCTTCCGCCTTCTCCAGCTCCAGCTTCTCCTTGTTGGTCTCATAGAGGGCCTTCTGGGAGGGCGTAAGCTCCGTCAGGGACATCTTGAGCTCCAGGGCCTTCTGGACGTAGCGGCCCTCGGAGAACCAGAGGATCATGTCGTCGCATTCCTCGATGCACTTCTCCTTCTGCCCGTTCTTCTTGTAGAGGCGGGCCAGCTCATAGGCCCATCTCTCCGTGTACTCGGTGTCCCTGTAGTTCCGAAGCACCTCGATCTGGTCGTCGTAGGGGGCCTTCTCCGCCCGGAGAAGCTTGTATTTCAGAATATATCTGGACGTGTCGTTGGGCGAATTCTGCTCGAATTCGTTGATGAACTTCTTCGCCTCGTCGTAGTTGCCCGTCTTGATATCAAGCTCGGCAAGGCGGTAGAGCACCGTCTTGCTGTTGATGGATCTCCGGTAGGCGTATTTCAGGATTCGGATGCTCTCGTCGTACTGGCGGTTCGCCTCATAGATCTCTCCGATCATGGAAAGCGTCCGGACACTCTTTACATGACGCCAGTCGATCTCGTCAGCCGCTTCCGCCGCTTCACGGAAATTGCCCGCTTCCGCCAGGGCATTAATCTGTTCCAGTTTGATCTTGTACTCGGCCTTGTCCAACTTTCAGCACCCCTGTTCTTCCCGACAACACATACCCCTGCGGCGCGCACCGCAGGTCCCTTACGGAAAAGCGTCCGTCCCGCGCCGCCGCAGCTTTCATCTGAGCAGTTTCATCATCATTATGGCACAGTAATCCATAATTAAAAGAATCTTACCATATGCCCTGATAAATGTAAAGTTTTAACATTCGCCTCCGGAGCTTCCCGGAAAGGCCGGGAAGCCGGCCCCCAGGGGACCGCGGAAAGACCGAAATTGCCCCACGGGATCCCCGGGGAAGAGCCGGAAAGCGTCCCGCCGGACTGCGGGAAGCACCGAGAGGCCTCCACGACCCCCTGGAAAAGGCCGAAAATTCCCCGCGGGGCCCCCGGGGAAGAGCCGGAAAGCGTCCCGCCGGACTGCGGGAAGCGCCGGAAAGGCCCCGCGGGGTCAAAAAAAGCCCGCCGCCATAGGGCGGCAGGCTTTTGGCGCTGTCCGTTATTAAAGGGATCGGTCCGCTGTTCTCAGGCCTTGACCGGGTCAAGATGCCAGATCTCGTCCACGTATTCCTTGATCGTGCGGTCCGAGGAGAACTTGCCCGAGCAGAAGGTGTTCATCATGGCCTTCTTCGCCCAGCCGGTGCTGTCCCTGTAGGCCTCCTCGACCTTCTTCTGCGCCTCGGCGTAGGAGCGGAAATCCGCGAGAATGAAGTACTTGTCGGGCGCGCCGTAGCGGTCCGTCAGCAGCGAGTCGTAGATCGGGCGGAACAGATCCGTGTCGGGATCGAAGGTCCCGTTGACCATCTGGACCATGACCTGGCGGATATCGCCGTCCGTGTTGAAGATGTAGTTCGGATCGTAGCCGCCGTGGTGCTCGTAATTGATGACTTCGTCGGAGGACAGGCCGAAGATGAAGGCGTTCTCCTCGCCCACTTCATGGACGATCTCCACGTTGGCGCCGTCCATCGTCCCGAGGGTCGGCGCGCCGTTCAGCATGAACTTCATGTTGCCGGTGCCGGACGCCTCCTTGGAGGCGGTCGAGATCTGCTCCGACACGTCCGCCGCCGAGAAGATCAGCTCGCCGTTGGAGACCTTGTAGTCCTCGATGAAGACGACCTTGAGCCTGCCGCGGAGGGCCGGATCGTTGTTGACGGAGTCCGCGACGGAGTTGATCAGCTTGATGATCAGCTTGGCCGTCTTGT
>CACYDL010000025.1 GCA_902773195.1 uncultured Lachnospiraceae bacterium | reverse complement strand
CTTCAAAAATTTTTTTACAACCCCTTATTAATTATTTATACTCCCCTGAAAGGGCTCTGTCGGCTCCCCCGGCAGGGCTCTTTCAACGTTAAGGGGGATCCGCCCGGGAGAGGACGGAACCGCCCGGGAGAGGACAGAACCGCCCCGCCGGCGGCGCCGGCGGGGCAGGTGGGGCGGTGCAGGCGGCGGGGCGGTGCAGGCGGCGGTGCAGGCGGCGGCACAGGCGGAGAACCCGCCCCTTTCCCCTGTCCCGGAGAGATCCCTGCCAGAAATCACGGAGGAAATCCATGTCCCGTTCAGAATACATCGCACCCTGTCATTTCGGCCTGGAAGCCGTCCTCAAGCGGGAGATCCGGGATCTCGGCCTGGAGATCTCCTCGGTGGACGACGGCAGAGTCCGCTTCCTCGGAGACGGGGAGGCGGCGGCGGAGGCCAACGTCAACCTGCGGAGCGCGGAGAGAATCCTGCTGTGCGCGGGGGAATTTACGGCGGCCTCCTTCGACGAGCTCTTCGAGGAGACGAGGAAGATCCCCTGGGAGGACTATCTGCCGGCGGACGCGAAGTTCTGGGTGGCCAAGGTCTCCTCGATCCGCAGCGCGCTCCATTCTCCCTCCGACGTGCAGTCGGTCATGAAGAAGGCGATGGTCGAGAGAATGAAATCCCGCTATCACACGGAGTGGTTCAGGGAGGACGGCCCCGCCTACCCGCTCAGGGTCACGATCAAAAAGGACGTCGTCACCGTGGGAATCGATACCACCGGCCCGTCCCTTCACAAAAGAGGGTACAGGGTCTCGCCGGTCATCGCCCCGATCTCGGAGACGCTGGCGGCCTCGATGATCCTCCTGACGCCCTGGAAGCCCGACCGCGTGCTGGTCGATCCCTTCTGCGGCTCAGGCACGATCCCCATCGAGGCGGCGATGATGGCAAAACGGATCGCCCCCGGGATGAAGAGAACCTTCCTCGCCGAGGAGTGGAAGTCCCTCCTGCCGGCCGGATGCTTCCGGAGGGCCAGGGAAAAAGCCGCGGAGAACGTGATCCGCGAAAGCCGGGATATCCAGATTCAGGGCTATGACATCGACGAGCGGGCGGTCCGTTTTGCCCGGGACAACGCGGCGGCGGCCGGCGTGGCGGACGTGATCCATTTCCAGAGACGGGCGGTGAAGGACCTTCACCACCCGAAGAAATACGGCTTTATCGTCACCAATCCCCCGTACGGGGAGCGGATCGAAGACCGGGAGGCGCTCCCGGCCCTCTACCGGCAGATCGGGGAGGCCTACCGGGGACTTGATTCCTGGTCGATGTATCTGATATCCTCTTATGAGAACGCGGAGAAGGACATCGGGAGAAAGGCCGACAGGAACCGGAAGATCTACAACGGAATGATCGAGACGAGGATCTATCAGTACTTCGGGCCGAAGCCTTCGGGAAAGGACATCAGGAAAAAGCCATGAAACGGATCATTTTCGCGACGGGAAATCAGGGGAAAATCCGGGAAATCCGGGAGATACTGGCGGACTCCGGTTACGAGGTCGTCTCGATGAAGGACGCCGGGATCACCGCCGACATCGACGAGAACGGGACCACCTTCGCCGAGAACGCCTATATCAAGGCGAAGACGATCTGCGATCTCTGCGGCGAAATCACGATGGCGGACGACTCGGGACTCGTGGTCGACGCGATGGGCGGCGAGCCCGGCGTCTACTCGGCCAGATGGCTCGGGGAGGATACGTCCTACCGCGTGAAAAACGCGGAGATCCTGCGGAGGCTCGAGGGCGTACCCGAGGAAAAAAGGACGGCGCGGTTTGTCTGCGCGGTCTGCTGCGTCTTCCCGGACGGAAGAGTTCTGGAATCCGCCGGCTGTTTTGAGGGACGGATCGGTTACGAGGAGCGGGGAGAAAACGGGTTCGGGTACGACCCGATTTTCTACGTCCCCGGGAAGGGAAAGCATTCCGCGGAGCTTGCCCCGGAGGAAAAGAACGAAATCAGCCACCGGGGGCAGGCGCTTCGGGACATGAAGAGACAGCTGGAGGAGCTTCAGGAGCCGGGATGAGAATACTGATAGTCAGCGACACCCACGGACAGCTGAGGGAATACAACGAGGTTCTGAAAAAGACGAAACCCATCGACTACCTGATCCACGCCGGCGACGTGGAGGAGCAGGAGAGCGCCGTCGCCGGGGCGGCGGGCTGTCCCTCGACGATCGTGAGGGGAAACAACGACTTTCTCACGGATCTTCGCTATGACGAGGTGGTCGAGCTGGGAAACCACAGGATCTTCGTCACCCACGGCCATCTGTACGGCGTCTCCATGGATACGGCCATGCTCAGGGACGAAGCCATTTCCCTCGAATGCGATATCGCGGTTTTCGGCCACACCCACAGGCCCCTGATCGATCAGTCGGACCCGCGTCTTACCCTGCTCAATCCGGGGAGCCTGGCCCTGCCGCGGCAGGAGGGCAGGGAGCCCAGCTATATCATGATGGAGATCGACCGGATGGGAGAGGCCCACTACACCGTCAACTTCCTGAAGAGAGGGCCCTCGGGGCGGAGGAGGCGCTTCTTTTAGGGAAAATAGTTGTTGACAAATAGCGGAAGGGTCAATATAATAACATATGCGCGATTTGAAAGCGCTAGGCCGGAAAAACGGTGACGCGGTGACGGGGTGTGGCTCAGCTTGGCTAGAGCGCCTGCTTTGGGAGCAGGAAGCCGCAGGTTCGAATCCTGTCACCCCGATTG
>CACYDL010000024.1 GCA_902773195.1 uncultured Lachnospiraceae bacterium | reverse complement strand
GCTCCAGGGGGGTGAAGACCGGGCCTCTCCGGTTGAGGGTGAAGGCCAGCTCCCCGCGGCCCTCGTTTCCCGCCAGGTCCCGGGCCTCGCAGAGGATCCGGCAGAATCCGTCCTCCGCGGGAATCTCCGGCACACAGACCACGGCGCCCTCCGCGCTCTCCGTGACGAACTTCAGGTCCCCCGGCGCGCCGGAGGATGGCTCCCGGCGGATCCGGATGCCCCCCGCGTCCGGATTCGCGTCGGCCACGCGGATCTGTATCTTTGGCAGCTCCCTGAGGGAAGCGCCGTCCTCCGCGCCGGCAAATCCGACGGCAGGCGGCGTCCGGTCCACGATCCAGACGGTCTCCGGCAGGACGGCGGAGGTATTTCCCGCCAGGTCCCGCACGACGCCGCCCAGGGAGTAAACGCCCTCCCCGGAGAAGGGGATCCGCAGGACGCGTCCCTCAAAGCCGCAGGCCTCCGTCTCCCCGCCCGGCACGCGCACCGCCAGTCCCTCCGCGTCGCCGCCGAAGCCGCTGTCCCTCACCTCCAGCAGGACCGCGGCGGGTTCCCTCACGTACATGACCCCGCCTGTCTCGATCTTCTCTCTCCCCGGGGGATCCTCCGGGTACTCGTAGCGGAGGCGGAGCACCGGCGGCGTCCGGTCGATCACGAAGTGTCTCGCTGCCTCCCCCTCGAAGACCGTCTCCGCCGCATTGCCCGCCGTATCCGTCCCGGAGACGGACAGGGTGTGCTCTCCCTCCCCGGTGAAAAGAGCGGTGCACTCCCACGCTCCGCCGCGGGGGCTCCAGCCGGAGACTTCTCCGCCCCCGGCCTCCACCAGAAACCGGCTCTCGTCGAAGTGCCGTTCCGTCACGGTGATCCTGGCCCTTCTGTCCCCGCGGAAATATTCCCCGGAGCCCTCCGGGTCGTCCTCGTAGACGACTCTCACCCGGGGAGGCTCCGAGTCGATCCCGAAGGAGAGCCCGGCCGTGCCGGTATTTCCGGCGTTGTCGGAGACCGTCACCCGGAGGGAGATCCGGTCGGAGCAGTGCTGTCTTCCTATTACAAAGACATCCTCGAGCTCCTGCTGCTTTTTCTCCTCCTCGTAATTTCCCTCGAACGCCCGCCTGACCGCCCGGTGAAGGACGATTTCCTCCGAAGGGGCGTCGCTGCCGTCCTCAAACACCTTCACAGTGACGTCCCCGATGCCCGTGCTCCCGTTTCCCGCGGGATCCCGCGCCACGATCCGCACGGGGACGTCGGTGTTGTAGAGGCTTCCGTCCGCGCAGGACGGCTCCCGCGCCGCGCAGAGGAGGACGATCTCCGGCGCGGCGAGATCGGAATAAATAAAGCCCGACGGCATCCCGCAGGTCCGGTTTCCCGCCAGGTCCTCCATCTCAAACCGGTCCGTCCGGAAGGCGCAGCCGCCGTTCACGGTGATTCTTCCCGCGCAGGCGTAGCGGAAGCCCTTCTCCTCCGTGACGTACTCCTCCCCGTCCGCCAGCACGGAGCCCAGGAGCGTCACCGGCGAGTGCTCCGCGGAGGTGTCGCTTCTGAATTCGACCTCCAGAAGCTTTGCCGCCCTGTACGGCTCGGCGTAAATCACCCGCCCGTAATCGTCCATCCGCCAGCAGACCGATCCGTTCTCCAGGACGCTGACGACGCCCCGGGGCGGCGTCGCGTCGCGCACGACGTGGGGGCTCAGCCCTCCCTCCCCGAAGCCGCCGGCCAGGACCAGCGGATTGCCGGCCAGGTCGCAGCCGCCGGCCTGATACCGGTACACCCCGTCCGAGGAGACGGCGTCGCCGAAAACCACGGCTTCTCCCTCCCTTTCCGGGAGGAGGTCCGCCGGGAATTCGCGGATCTCCGCGGTGGAGGCGTCGTACTCCCCCGACCTCACCTCGCCTCTCCGGCACCAGAGGGAGCCCTCGGCGGCGTTCTCCTCCAGGACCGTCACACGGACGGCGAAGTCCGCGCTGAAGTAATACCGGTTCCCGCTTCCCGAAAGCTCCTGGCGGAGGGAATCCGGCGAGGAGACCTCCCAAACCGCGGCGGGCGGCGCGGTATCCAGCACGAAGGAGCCGTCGGGTCCGACGCCCGACACGGCGCACGACGCGATCTCGGCCTCCGCCTCCCGGCCCTCCGTCAGGACGCGGACGACGTGGGTCCCGTCGGAGAGCAGCGAGGCCGTCTCCTCCGGGCTGTACACGGCGGCGAGAATTCCCTCCGATCCGCACGCTCCCGCGTACCTCCGCGTCTCGGGCCGGCCGTCGATCTCCGCGGCGGGGGCGCTGGCCCGGAGCTGCTCCGGATCCCCGTAGAACAGCACCCGGATCCCGCAGTTGTCCGCCCGGTAGTAGTACCGCCCGTCCGCGGCCGGACCGCCGTCCATCCGGATCTCCGCCGTGATTTCGCCTGCGTAGGGGCCGGCATCCGCATCCGCCGTCGCTGGCTCAGGTTCCGTCACGGGATCCGTCCCCGGCAGCAGGGCCGTCTCGGCCGCCGGCGCTGCCACCTTCACCGCCTCCATTGATGCCCCCGGCGCTGCCACCGTCGCCGTCTCTGGCACCGTCTCTGCCGCCGGCGCTGCCACTGTCTCCGTCTCTGCCGCCGCTGTCCGCCTCGTCCCGGCCGAAGCCGGGGACGATCCTGTCCCCCAAACGGAAATCACCGCCGCCGTCAGCGCCGCGGCGCACAGCAGCCGAACCCTTCTCTTCACTGTCTCCTCACCTCCTTAAGCCTCTTCTCCTCTGTTGTGGACGATCAGCCTTCTCTCGACAATCCTGTACCTTCCTCCCGCCCTCCGGCGGGAAGCGCCGTCTGTCCGCCGGCCTAAGGGGACTCCCGCCCGCCGGCGGGACGCGCCGTCCGCGCGCCCCGCCCTCCAGAGGCCCCAGGCCTCCCGGATCTCAAGCCGGAAAAACAGCACGGCCGAAAACGCGCCCATCACCGCGGCGCCCGTGAAGGCCGCCGCCATCGCAGATTCCGCCGGTATCGTCACAGTCCCATCCTCTCCTTCAGCGCGGCGTAGTTCGCCCCCTGGGCGAAGGTGCCGCAGCGCTTCTCCCCGAGCCGGAACACCGACGCCGCCTCCTCGCCGCAGCCCTTTTCCAGCAGCCACGAGCAGTACCAGAGAAACGCGTCGGCGTCGTCCGGGTAATCGGTGATCAGCAGCTCATACAGTTCCTTCACCATGATTTCATCTCCTGCAGTCATCATCGCGTTCAGCTCCTTGTATCTGATTTCCTTCTTTCTGTCTTCCTCTCCGGTCAGATCCAGCACCGTCCCGTACAGCTCCGCCGCCTCCCGCGCCGTCGCCGGATCCGTCTGGAGAATCCCCGCCAGATCGAGAAGCGCCCGGACCCGGAGCTTCTCCAGGTGCTGCCCCTCCGACACCAGGCGGGCGGCGTCCTCCGCGGCCCGCCGCAGCAGGTCCGCGGCGGCCTGCTCGGCGTCGACCCCGATGTATTCGAACTCGTGGCGGTTCGCGGCGTAGAGCTCCGCGCACAGGAGCATGTCCCGGATCCGGCCCTCGTTCAGGGCCCGGCGGCCGCATCTTTCGGAGAAGGATCCGAGGGAGGCCGCCACCTTCTCCCAGTCCACCTCCCGTCCGAACACGCCCAGCGCCGAGGCGAGGGCCGCATACTCCTCCGCCTCCGGATATTCCTTTCCGTCGAGCATCGAAAAATAGACGGCCGCCTTCCGGTAGTCCCGCCCGAAGTCCCCGTCGCCCTCGTTGCCGGAGAAGTACAGGGAGGCCGCCCGGTAGATCAGGTTTCCGCACCGGGCGGGAACGACCCTTCCGGCGTCGATCCTCGCGCAGACCACGGACAGTCCCGCTGCCGTCTCGCCGATGTCGGAGCAGTAGTCGAGAAGGCCGATCCCCGCTTCCTCCCTGTCCGGGAAGAGATCCAGCGCGGCCGTGTACCGGTCGACCACCTCCTGATTGAAGGCGCCCCGGTGGAGACTCTCCGCGGCGAGATCGCCCGCCGCCAGAAGCGCCCGGGCGTAATCGGACCTCCGCTCCCTCCCGGCCTCCGCGGCGAAGGCGCAGCCGGCCCACAGAAGTACCGCGCAGGACGCCGCGGAAGCCCCGAACAGGGCGAGCCTCCTCGCCGCCCTCCGAAGACACCGGTCGTCGAGATCCCGATAGGAAGCCAGGGCCGCCGCCAGAGCCTCGCAGCTCTGATAGCGCTCCGCCGGATCGCTTCTCGTGCACTTCAGGATGATTCGCTCCAGGCCGGAGGACAGGGACGGATCCACCCGGCGGATCGGGACCATCTCGCAGGGCGGGCGGGACGGATCCCGCCCCGTCACGAGATAGTAAAGGGTCGCCCCGAGGCCGTAGACGTCCGTCCTCGCGTCGGTCTGGCCGCTCCCGCCGAACTGCTCCGGGGCGGCGTAGCCCACGGTGCCCAGACAGACCGTGTCCGCGGTTCCCTCCTCCTTGTATTCCCGGGCGATCCCGAAATCAAAGAGCACGACCCGGCCGTCCGGACAGAGCATGACGTTGCCCGGCTTCATGTCGCGGTAGATGACCGGCGGATCCTGGCTGTGAAGACAGCCCAGCACGCCGGCCAGGGCGATCCCCCAGGCGGCCGCCGATTCCTGCCTCACCGGGCCCCTCCGCCGGACGATCTCCAGCAGGGTCTCCCCCTCGATGTAATCCATGACAACGCTGATCCGGTCGTCCTCCTCGATCACGTCGGCGATTCTCGGAAGGCCCGGGTGCCGGAGCCTCCTCAGAAGAGAGATCTCCGCCGCCAGCCCCTGCCGGCACAGCCGCCCGTCGCCCTCGCCCTTCTTCCCGGCGGTCTTGAGCGCCCAGACCGCCCCGTCCAGCTTGCTGTCCCGGACGAGGTACACCGTGCTCATCCCGCCTCTCCCGATCACCCGGATCACCTCATAGCGGCCTCCGACCACCGTCCCGGGCGGGTATTCCCTGAGTCCTGTCTTCATCTTCTCTCTCCTGTCCCGTAAAGCCGGAGCCTTCTCCCGTCTGATGCCGCAACCGGCGCACCGTCCGGGATTCCCCCGGACGTCCCGCCGGCCGTCCTTACGGAGCGGCCCTCCGATACGCCCCGGGTTTCTCCGGGCAGACCTGCTGCTCGTGCCGTCAGAGGCACCTCACGGCGGCCGCCGTCATGTTGTCGGACTCCCCCCGCGCCCAGGCCGTCCCGGCGAGACGCCGGAGGGACGCGGCCAGTCCCCGCCGGCCGGACTCCGCCGCCGTCACCGCGGCGGCGATCTCCTCCGTGTCCAGCCGCCTCCGGAACCCGTCCGAGCACAGGAGGAAGCAGTCGCCGGGGCGGATCCTGCCCCGGAGCCTCTGCAGCTCCACGGACGGGGAGGCGCCGACGCACTGCAGGAGGACCGAGCTCTCCCGGCTCCCCTCCGCCTCCGCCGGGTCCATCCTGCCCTGGGCGACCAGATGCTCCGCCAGGGTCTGGTCGCGGGTCAGAATCTTTCCCCGGCCGCGCCGGATCCGGTAGATCCGGGTGTCGCCAACGCAGAGGGCCGCCCAGCTTCCCCCGCCGCCGATCAGCGCGGCGCAGGTGGTTCCCAGGGGCCGGCGCCTCCTTCTCCCGCGGCGGTCCAGCTCCTCGTTGACGGCCAGGACCGCCAGGCGGAGCCCTTTTTCCGCCTCGCCGACGCGGATCCCGGCGGCCTCCCCCGCGCTCCCGAACCACCGGTCTATGGCGGAGGCCATCTCCGCGCTCGCCTCCGCCCCCGACGCCAGGCCTCCCATGCCGTCGCAGACGGCGGCGCAGAAAAAGCTCCCGCGCCCGCCTTCCGAGCGCGCCAGGAAGAGAGAATCCTGGTTCGACGCCCTTCTCCCGATTTCATTGATATATGCCGTCTCAAATCTCACCGCAGCCTCCCAGAGAGATCCTTCCGGAGCGGAAGGCCGTCCCCCGGGCGGCGCTTCGCTTCGCAAAGTCCGTGCGATCCCATGTCCGCGCAGCCAAAGTCACGCCGCCGCGCAGGCGCCGTCAGTGCAGATGATAACAGTGGAAAAAACCGCCCCGGACGGGGCATAAGAATGGATAAACCCGATAGGACTATTATGAACGAACCCTTCCCCGTTTGCAATAAAAAAGAACTACGGTCCACTCGCGTGAATCGTAGTTCTTTCGCATTTCTTACTCTTCCTCGCCGGTTACGGCGTCGACGAAGTCTCCGGTCTCCTCCTCGAGTTCCTCGGGGAGCTCCTGGTTCTCGTCGAGGATCGTCTCGTCCTCTTCGGTGTCCTCCTCGATGCCGGCCGCGATCATCTCGTCGGTGTCGAGGCTGATGTTTCTGTAGCGCTTCAGCCCGGTTCCCGCGGGAATGAGCTGTCCGATGATGACGTTCTCCTTCAGGCCGATCAGAGGATCGATCTTGCCCTTGATGGCCGCGTCGGTCAGAACCTTCGTCGTCTCCTGGAAGGAGGCGGCCGACAGGAACGAATTGGTGGCCAGCGCCGACTTGGTGATGCCCAGGACGATCCTGACGCCCTCCGCGGGCTCCTTGCCCTCGCTGAGCAGCTCCTCGTTCATGTCCTCGAAATCAAGGTAGTCGACCAGGGAGCCCGGAAGGAATTCCGTGTCTCCGCTCTTCTCGATGCGCACCTTGCGCAGCATCTGGCGGACGATCACCTCGATGTGCTTGTCGTTGATATCCACGCCCTGCAGGCGGTAAACCTTCTGAACCTCGCAGAGCAGGTAATCCTGAACGGCGCGGACGCCGCGGATCTTCATGATGTCGTGCGGGTTGATGGAGCCCTCGGTGATCGGCTCGCCCGCCTCGAGAACCTTGCCGTCGATATCCTTCGGTCTGGAGCCGTAGGGAATGAGGTAAGTCTTCTGGCGGTCCTTGCTTCCCTCCTCGGCGTCGTTGTTCGTGACCACGACTTCCTTCTTCTTCTTGGAGTCGATGATCTGGGCGATACCGGGGATCTCCGTGATGATGGCGAGACCCTTCGGCTTGCGCGCCTCAAAAAGCTCCTCGACACGGGGAAGACCCTGTGTGATGTCGCCGCCGGCGACGCCGCCGGTGTGGAAGGTTCTCATCGTCAGCTGCGTGCCGGGCTCGCCGATGGACTGGGCGGCGATGATGCCGACCGCCTCTCCGACCTGGACCGCCTCGCCCGTCGCCATGTTGGCGCCGTAGCACTTGACGCAGATGCCGTACTTCGAGCGGCAGGTCAGGATCGTCCTGATCTTCACCGAAGTGACCGGTTTTCCTTCCTCGTCCACGCCCTGGCTGACGACGCGCTCCGCGCGGCCCGGCGTGATCATGTGGTTCGCCTTGACGATGATATTGCCGTCCTTGTCCTTGATGGTCATCGCGGCAAAACGGCCCGTGATTCTCTCCTGGAGAGACTCGACCACCGACTTGTTGCTGCCTTCTCCCTCGGAGAACTCGCTGACCCACATGCCCGGGATCTCGTCGCGGTCCACGGAGCAGTCCGTCTCGCGGATGATCAGCTCCTGGGAGACGTCCACCAGACGTCTGGTCAGGTAACCGGAGTCCGCGGTGCGGAGCGCGGTGTCGCTCAGACCCTTGCGGGCGCCGTGGGCGGACATGAAGTACTCCAGAACGTCCAGGCCCTCACGGAAGTTGGAGGTGATGGGAAGCTCGATCGTGTGGCCGGTCGTATCCGCCATCAGGCCTCGCATGCCGGCGAGCTGCTTGATCTGCTTGTCGGAGCCTCGGGCTCCGGAGTTCGCCATCATGAAGATGTTGTTGTACTTGTCCAGACCGTCCAGCAGCTTCTTGGTGAGCTTGGCGTCAGTGTCCTTCCAGGTCTCGACGACCTCCTTGTACCGCTCCTCGTTCGTGATGAAGCCGCGGCGGTAGTTGCGCGTGATCCGGTCGACGGTGGCCTGGGCTTCCGCGATGAGCTGCGGCTTGTCGGCCGGAACCGTCATATCGGAAATGGAGACCGTCATGGCCGCCAGCGTGGAGTACTTGTATCCCATCGCCTTGACGTGGTCCAGCACCTCCGCGGTGACGGTGGCGCCGTGAAGGTTGATGGTCTTCCACAGGATGGCCTTCAGCTTCTTCTTGTCCGTCAGGAAGTCGATCTCCGGCTTCAGGAAGTTCTCCGGGACCGAGCGGTCCACAAAGCCGAGGTCCTGCGGGATGATTTCATTGAAGAGAAGACGCCCGAGGGTGCTCTCGATGTTTCCGGAGACCTCGGTGCCGTCCGGCATGGTCTTCGTCACACGGACCGTGATCTGCGACTGCAGCGTGATGTATTTGTTCTCATAGGCGAGAATCGCCTCGCTGACGCTTGAGAACTTCATGCCCTCGCCGAGGGCGCCGGGCCTCATCTGCGTCAGGTAGTAGACTCCCAGGACCATGTCCTGCGAGGGAACCGCCACCGGGCCGCCGTCGGACGGCTTGAGGAGGTTGTTCGGGGAGAGCAGCATGAAGCGGCACTCCGCCTGGGCCTCCACCGTCAGCGGAAGGTGCACGGCCATCTGGTCTCCGTCGAAGTCCGCGTTGAAGGCGGTGCAGACCAGCGGGTGAAGCTTGATCGCCTTGCCCTCGACGAGGATCGGCTCAAAGGCCTGGATGCCGAGACGGTGCAGCGTCGGAGCGCGGTTCAGCATGACCGGATGCTCCGTGATGACGTCCTCGAGGACGTCCCACACGCCGTTTTCGAGGCGCTCGACCATCTTCTTGGCGCTCTTGATGTTGTGGGCGGTGCCTCTCTGCACCAGCTCCTTCATGACGAAGGGCTTGAACAGCTCGATGGCCATC
>CACYDL010000023.1 GCA_902773195.1 uncultured Lachnospiraceae bacterium | reverse complement strand
GCTTTCTTAATAAGAACGGCTGCAGGCGGTGTCTTCGTGATGAACGTAAAGCTCCGGTCCGCGTAAACCGTGATCACAACCGGAATCAGGACGTCGCCCATCTGAGCCGTCTTGGCATTGAACGCCTTGGTGAACTGGACGATGTTGACGCCGTGCTGGCCGAGCGCGGGACCTACCGGCGGAGCAGGAGTTGCCTTGCCGGCCGGAATCTGCAGTTTGATGTAACCTGTAACCTTTTTTGCCATGATGTTACCTCCTCTGTGGTAAATGCGAGTAATAAAACCCTTCCACTTCCAAATGAATCAGTCCCTTTCTTCCCGGAATGGCTTAGGTGTCCGGCGGGGATGATTATTATCTCTTTTTGACCTCGGCGAAGCTGATCTCGACCGGCGTATCCCTGCCGAACAGCTCGACCGATATTGTGACGGTCTGCTTCTGCGCGTTGACGGCCTGGATGACACCTTCCGTCCCTTCCCAGGCTCCGGCTATGACAACGACCATATCGCCCTTCTCGAAGTCGACGACCACCTTCGGCTTCTGGCTCTGGGGCGCTTCCGCGCCGCCGATGCCGAGGGGCCACATCTCCTCCGGCGTCAGGGGAACCGGCTTGCTTCCCGGTCCGACGAAGCCCGTCACTCCTCTCGTATTCCGGACGACATACCAGGTCTCGTCATTCATGACCATGTTGACGAGGACGTATCCCGGAAACAGCTTGTGCTGAACCGTTCTGGCCACGCCGTTCTTGATCTCCCTGACTTCCTCGAGAGGCACGCGCACCTCCAGGATCTCATCCTCGATCTGGCGGTTCGCAACAGTCTTCTCGATGTCTTCCTTCACCTTATTCTCATAGCCGGAATAGGTGTGGATCACGTACCATTTCGCTTCTGCCATCTGTACCCTCTTATCTTCCGCAGTTCCTTAATCAGGCTGTGTGCGTCCGTCAGATCGCCATGATGAGATCGAGCAGGTAGAGCGCCGCTCCGTCGATCACGGTGATGATGATTCCCATAATAAGAGAAGCTACTATAACAAGTGCGGTCCTCTTGACGATGTCGTCTTTCGTGGGCCAGATGATCTTGTTCCACTCGCGCTTGACTCCCTGCCAGAAGCTCGGCTTTTTATCCTTGGCCTTCACGGCCTTCTTTTCATTATCTGCCATCTCAATATCCCTTGACTTTCCCTGCAAAGAACGGATTACTTCGTCTCTTTGTGAAGCGTGTGCTTATGGCAGAACCTGCAGTATTTCTTGGTCTCCATCCTCTCCGGATGTTCCTTCTTGTCCTTCATGGTGTTGTAGTTTCGCTGTTTGCATTCTGTACACGCTAATGTTATCCTTGTACGCACGGTTTTCACCTCCAATGATAATCTGCGTTCCTCTTTTCTTTTCTGACAAAATTGCGCAAAAAAAAAGGACCTGTTACTCGTAGCTTTACTACTATAGCACAGGTCCTTTTCATCGTCAAGCGTCAGTTGAGCCCGGTCACAGGCCGTACTCCCGACCGGCGCGGAGCCGGCCGCGGGCCCGTCCGGAGCTTCCCGTCCCGCCGGCCGCGGGACGCCTGCCCGGTCCGGTCATGAGCCGTACTCGAAGCCCTCGAACATCGGCCTTCTTCTGCCGCCCGAGTTGAAGCAGGCGTGGATGCTGAAGAAGCCGAATCTTCCCTTGGAGTTTACGCCGCGGAAGCGGATTCCCTGGTTCGCGGTGATCACGATGGAGGTGACGCGGAGCTTCCCGCCCTTCGCGAACTTTCTTCCGTACTTCGGCGCCGTGGCCGTCGGGTAGGCCAGGGCGTTGCCGGCGAGGACGTAGGCCTTCGTCGTCGGCTGGCCGGAGCACATGATCACCTTGCCGTAGCTCGAGGCGAGTTTCAGATTTCCGCCGCTGTACGACAGGGTAAAGACGGTCCGGGTGCCCGAGAGCGCGGCGCAGCGGAACACCTCCTCGAACTGGATCTTGTTGCCGCTCACGGCGGTGGGAGTGCCCCAGATGTTCGAGAACATCGGCGTCCTGGAGGAGGGAATGAGCTTCCCGTTCATCGTCAGGAAGTCGTACTTCTGAACCAGCTTCGAGCCGTCATACTGGAAGAGGCCGCAGACGCTGTTGCCTTCATCGATCAGATTGTCGCAGATATAGACGTAGGTGGCGCCGTTCTGGAGCGTCACGACCTTCACCGTGCTGCCGAAGGTCCCCTCGACGTCATAGTTCTTCGTGAAGGCGGTCTTCCCGTCGATCCGGATCACCAGCCTCCCGTAGAAGCCTCCGCTGATCTGCTTTCCGAGACCGATCGAAATCGTGTTTGCCTTTCCGTCGCCCGTCACGTCGATATTCTTATAGGAACGCGAATATCTCTCGGAATAACCGAAATCCGTGATCTTCGCCTCGGCCGCCATGCACGGCACCGCCGCGAAAACAGCCAGCGCCGCAAGCAGCGCAAGAAGCAGTGCTCTCCCGTAGTTCTTCATCAATCACACCTCCTGAACAAAGCCTCCCCTTCGAACCGCCGGCAGGGCGGTTCTGTAACAATATATTATAAAGGAATTTCCATCCGTTGGGATGCAGAAATCGCAAATCCACGATTTTCGTTATTTCGCACAAACGCCGCTTAACATTTTTGTAAAATCTCTCCGTTTCGTTATTCCGGCGGAGCGGCGCGCCGTCCGGGGGGACCTGCCCGCAGGCCTGCCATGGATTCCGCCGGACGCTTTCCCGTGAACGCCGCCGGACGCTTTCCCGTGAACGCCGCCGGACATTTCCCGTGAATGCCGCCGGACGTTTCCCGTGAACGCCGCCGGACGCGGCGCGCCTTCACGCGGGCGGTCCGCGCATTTTCTGCGGACTTTCTGTGGACTTCCCCGCCGTTTTCTACTATGATACAGGGGGTCTGACCGCGGAACGTCTTCCGCCTCTCAGCCTGCCGCCCATTCCCGGCTCCGCGCGGCTTCCGCCGGTGCCGGCCCGCCACGAAAGGATCGCCTATGGAATTCAGTCTCATTCTCGCGGAAAAAATCGCCATGATGCTTCTCTGGGCCGTCGGAGGCTTTATCGCCGTCCGCGCCGGAGCCCTGGAGACCTCCGGAACCAAGACCGTGTCGAACGTGCTCGTCTACATCCTGACGCCCTGCATGATCGTCCACGCGTTCCAGATCGAGCTCACGCGCGAGAAGCTCGCGGGGCTGGCCGCCGCGGCCGTCTTCTCCCTGGTCGTGCAGGTGGTCTGGATCCTGATCACCGCCGCGCTGCGCGGGCCGCTGCGTCTCTCCGTCATCGACCGGGAGACCATGATCTACTCGAACTGCGGCAACCTGATCATGCCCCTCGTCAGCATGGCCCTAGGGGACGAGTACACCTTCTACGTCGCTGCCTACGTGGCGGTCTTCAATATCCTGATCTGGACCCACGGCCTCTACCTGATGCAGGACAGCAAAAGCATGAATCCGAAAAAGATCCTGCTCAATCCCAACCTGATCTCCATCCTCCTCGGGGTGACGCTGATGCTCGCCGGGATCCGCCTGCCCTCCCTCGTCGACGGCGCCCTCGCGGGCTTCTCCGACATGGTGGGTCCGACCTCGATGCTCGTCATCGGCATGGTCATCGCGGAGAAAAACGTCCTGGACGCCTTCCGCTATCCCCGCACCTATCCGATCATCGCGGGCAGGCTCATCGTCTTCCCGCTCATCGCGATCCTTCTTCTCCACCTCTCCGGCGTGCTCCGGAGATGGCAGTTCCTGATTCCGATCCTGATGGTGTCGATGCTCTCGGCCGCGGCCCCGCCCGCCACGCTGGTCTCCCAGCTCGCGGTGGTCTGCGACAGGGACTCGTTCCAGGCGGGCTCCTACAACATCGCCGGCACGCTCCTCTGCATCATCACCATCCCGTTCATCCTGTACATCTACCAGACGGTGTTCCCCATCGCGTGAGGAGGCCGGCACGTCTCGCGCCGGATCCGCCGGGGCAGGCGCCGCCGTTTTCCGGCTTCCGGCCTGCCGGGTTTCCCCGTACGGACGCCGACGGCTTCCGGCCCGCCGGGTCCGCCCGCCAAGGCGGCGCCGCTGTAAGATTGTTCCGCCCCGCTGGCCGCATGGCCGGCGGGGCGCCGCTTTTTCAGTGGAACATGAACTTTCTCACGCCTGCCAGCACGGCCCTCACGGGAGCCGGCCTCAGGGTCCTGTCCGCGGTTTTCAGCAGCTTCCGGATGGGAAGCCCCTGGGGACAGTGCTGCTCGCACCTCCCGCAGCCGACGCACTGGGAGGCGAAGGGCGGATCCTTTCTCAGGGCCATGGTCTGGTAGAACTCCCAGAATCCGGCCCCGCGGCTCTCCGTGTAGATCCGGTTGTAGCAGCGGAAGATGCCGGGAATGTCCACTCCCTTCGGACATGGCATGCAGTAGCCGCACCCGGTGCAGCCGATCTTCATCTTGCGGTTGATCTCGCCGATGACGTCCGCGATGAGGCGGAGATCCTCCTCCGTCAATTCCCCGGCCCGGACCTCCGAGGCGACCCGGCAGTTCTCCCGGACCATTTCCACGGAATTCATGCCGGACAGCACGCAGGTCACGCCGGTCTGGCTCATCAGCCACCGGAAGGACCACTCCGCGGGCGACCATTTCCTGTCCGGATGCGTTTTCCCGTAGTCCCGGAACATCTCCCGGCACTTCGCGGGCAGGAGGTTCACGAGCTTGCCGCCGCGCAGAGGCTCCATGATGATCACCGGGATCCCTCTGGCCTCCGCCGCCTCCAGGCCCCGTCTTCCCGCCTGGCTGTGCTCGTCGAGATAGTTGTACTGGATCTGGCAGAAATCCCAGTCGTAAGCCGCCAGGATCTTGAGGAACATCTCGGAGTTGCCGTGGAAGGAGAAGCCGATGCTGCGGATCGCCCCCGATTCCTTCTTGCGGCGGATCCAGTCCTCGATGCCGAGCTGCTGCAGCTTCGTCCACTCCGCGTAGTCCGTAAACATGTGCATCAGATAGAAGTCGATGTGATCGGTGCGGAGCCTCTTCAGCTCCTCATCGAAATAGCGGTCGATGGTCTCCGCCTTTCTGACCAGATACTGGGGCAGCTTGGTGGCGATGTACACCTGATCGCGCAGGCCGTTCTCCGCGACGATCCTGCCGACACACTCCTCGCTGCCGGGGTAGACGTAGGCGGTGTCGAGATAGTTGACGCCCAGCCGGACCGCCTCCAGCACCTCCTTCTCCGCCTTCTCGTAATCGATGGCGCCTCCCTTCTTCGAGAAGCGCATACATCCGAATCCCAGCATGGAGATCTTATCTCCGTTTCGCGCACTGCGGTACTGCATAAAAAGCCTCTTCGTACTTTCTTTCTGAAACAAAAACAACAAAGCTCCGGAACAGATGAATCCATCATAATCCCAATTCCGCCGGGAATCAACCGCTCCCTCGCCGGCGTCCTTTTCCGCGTCCTTTTCCCCGCCCTCTCCGCTGTCCATTTCCCCCTGAAACTGATATAATGACTGCAGGAATCAACCTGTAGAATATGCGAGGAAATGTCATGAACCAATTCCGCTATGAAATCGTCAGCAATCCCCGGATTTTCCGGGAAAACCGTCTCCCCGCCCACTCCGACCACCGGTACTTCCGCCCGGACGGAAGAGGTGATTTCCGCTTCAGCCTGAACGGATCCTGGAAATTCCGCTTCGCGGAAAACTACGACGAAGCCGTCCCCGGTTTTTACGAGGAGGACTTCGACGTCTCGTCCTGGGACACCATTCCCGTCCCCTCCCACATCCAGCTGCTGGGATACGACGGGATCCAGTACGTAAACGTCCAGTACCCCTGGGACGGACGCGAGGAGGTGGAGCCCGGGGAGATCCCGTCCCGGCGCAACCCCGTCGGAAGCTATGTGAAGGATTTCGATCTCCCGGACTTTATGGAGGGACGCCCCGTCGTCATCTCCTTCCAGGGCGTGGAGAGCGCCGCCGCGGTCTGGCTGAACGGACATTACGCCGGCTACACCGAGGACTCCTTCACGCCGTCCGAATTCGACCTCACCCCCTACGTCAGAAGCGGCAGGAACCGCCTCGCGGTGCAGGTCTTCCGCTGGAGCTCCGGCTCCTGGTGCGAGGACCAGGATTTCTTCCGTTTCTCGGGCATCTTCCGGGACGTCTTTCTCTATACATATCCCGACGTCCACGTGCGGGATATGCGCGTCACCGCGCTCCCGGACGAAGATCTCCGGAACGCCTCCCTTGAGATAAGGACGTCCGCCACGGCCCCCGGCCGCGCGGCCGTCACGCTGTCCCTCTGCGGCGGCGTCGTCTTCCGCGAGGAGAAGACGCTTCAGCCGGAAAACGTCTGGCGCTTCGACGTCCCGTCCCCAAAGCTTTGGAGCGCCGAATCTCCCGTGCTCTACGATCTTGACATCGAGATCTTCGGCGCGGACGGAAATCCGTCCGAGATCATCCGGGAGAAAACCGGCTTCCGCCGCTTCGAGCTCCGCAGCTCCCTGATGCTCCTGAACGGGAAGAGGATCGTCTTCCGGGGCGTCAACCGGCACGAATTCTCGGCCTCCGCCGGCCGCTGCATCGACGAGGAGACGACCAGGCGGGACCTCATCACGATGAAGCAGGCCAACATCAACGCGGTCCGCACCTGCCACTATCCCAACGCCTCCTTCTTCTACCGTCTCTGCGACGAGCTCGGTCTCTACGTCATCGACGAGACGAACATGGAGACCCACGGGACCTGGGCGCCGATCCTGGCGGGAAAAAAGCCCATGGAGTACGCCGTTCCCGGCGACCGCCCGGAATTTCTCGACATGATCCTGGACCGGGCGGAAAGCATGATCCGGCGGGACAGGAACCATCCCTGCATCCTCATCTGGTCCTGCGGAAATGAGTCCTTCGGCGGAACCGACATCCTCAGGCTGTCGGACTTCATCCGCTCCATGGACAACACCCGCGTCGTGCACTACGAGGGAATCTTCAACGACCGGCGTTACCCGGGGAGCAGCGATATCGAGAGCCAGATGTATCCCTCCGTGTCGTCCATCCGGGAATTCCTCCGGGAGCACAGGGACAAGCCCTTCATCTGCTGCGAGTACACCCACGCGATGGGGAACTCCTGCGGAGGCATGAAGAAATACACGGATCTCTCCGACGAGGAGCCCCTCTACCAGGGCGGCTTCATCTGGGACTACATCGACCAGTCGCTGACGGTCCGCGACCGCTACGGCACGGAATACCAGGCCTACGGCGGCGACTTCCACGACCGTCCCTCCGACTACAACTTCTCGGGCAACGGCATCGTCTACGGGCGGGACCGGGATCCCTCCCCGAAAATGCAGGAGGTCCGGTACAACTACCAGCCCTTCGCCGTCAGCTTCGGAGACGGGACCTTCACCGTCAGGAACCGCCACCTCTTCACGGACGCGGATCAGTACCTCTGCCGGATCACCCTCGAGAAGGACGGAACGCCCGCGGAACAGGACGGCCGGATCTGCGAGGAGGAAAAGCGGCTCTCCGTTCCGCCCCTCTCCGAGGAAACCTTCGCCCTGCCGTTCCGGATCCCGGAGGAGGACGGGGAATACATAATCACCGTTTCCTTCCGTCTGGCGGAGGACACGGAATGGGCCGGGGCCGGGCATGAAATCGCCTGGGGCCAGGAGGTCCTGAGACGAGGCGCGCCCCGCCTGCCAGGAGAATTCGTGACGGAAACGGGACGCCGGGAGGAAGGCGCCACGGACGCATCCTGTCTCCCGGACGCCGGAAAACCGGGGAGCGCAAAGCCCGGACCCGTCAG